>JANYCO010000671.1 GCA_025360235.1 Cytophagales bacterium | reverse complement strand
AGACACGTAAAGTGATATTACCTCCGGCACCAACAGTACAAATTACTTATCCAACAATAGACCCATATATTTCTATGAGTTGTGAAGAGGAAATAGTTGCTACTGTAACGAACGTGACTTCAAAAAATAATATCAAAATCACATTTGGTGGACAATCTCAGTCACCAGATCAGTCGTCAAATGCTTCTCAGACGTTAGCTTCTGATCAGTACTCTTTTGATCCGTATACGGGCAAGGTGCATTTTCATGCTTCAATAAAAACAGCGAATATAATATCCATTACTGTAAATAATGAGTCAGGTATTGCTACTGATAAAGCAACGATCTCTTGTGCACCTCCTAAAGATATAATTCCTGTTCCAACGGTTCAAATTCTTTCACCGACAATAGACCCATTTGTTTCTGTAAGTTGTGAAGAAGACATAACTGCTACTGTAAGAAATGTGAAGTCAAAAGATCAGATCCAGGTAACTATTAATTCCCAACCACTCACTTCAGACCAGTATGTATTCAATGCAACGACAGGTCGTCTCGCGTTTCACCTTTCCGTAAAACAAGCCAACGTAGTAGTGATTACTGCCACAAACAGTTCAGGAGTAGCTACTGATAAAGTCGCGATTTCGTGTGCACCACCAAAAGAAATTGTTTCTGCTCCAACCGTTCAAATTATATATCCGACCATCGATCCCTATATTTCTGTTGGATGTGAAGAAGACGTAGTAGCTACGGTACGAAATATAAAATCAAAAACTAATATTCAAATTGTACAGAATGGCCAAACACTCACGGCCGATCAATATACATTTGATGTTGCATCGGGTAGATTAACTTTCCATGTTTCTGTGAAAACAGCAAATACGATAACTATTACAGTTAATAATGAATCCGGAACGGCTAATGATAATGTAACAATTAACTGTGCTCCAAAAAAAGATGGGGTTCAACCCCCAACTGTTCAAATTACTTCTCCTGCTGTAGACCCTTATATTTCTGTGGTTTGTGAAGAAGATGTTTTTGCTACTGTACGAAATGTAAAGTCAAAAGAAGATATTCAGATCGTTGTAAACGCATTACCTTTGGTAGCCGATCAATATACGTTTGATCCTGCTACTGGTCGTTTGACTTTCCACCTTTCTGTAAAACAACCGAATGCAGTAGTTATTACGGCTACAAATACTGCTGGAACGGCTAATGATAAGGTGACAATTACCTGTGCTCCTCCTAAAGACAAAATTCCAGCACCTACAGTTCAAGTGGCTTATCCAACCATCGATCCATATATTTCTTTGAGTTGTGAGGAAGATATTACAGCCATCGTACGAAATGTAAAATCGAAAGACAATATTCTCGTGTTGGTTAACAATCTTCCCTTAACTGGCGATCAATTTACATTTGATCCTCTTTCAGGACGAGTGGCTTTCCACCTTTCTGTAAAAGAGGTAAACGCTATTGTAATTACAGCTACAAACGAATCAGGAAATGCTTCTGACAAAGCAACAATAAGTTGTGCTTCTAAGAAAGATAAAGTTCCTGCTCCAACCGTTCAGATTACATCACCAACCATTGACCCATACATCTCAATGAGTTGTGAAGAAGATGTAACCGCTACGGTGCGAAACATAAAATCAAAAGACAATATCAAGGTAACCGTCAATACCGCTGACTTGTCTTCGGATGAATATGCCTTTGAACCTACTACAGGTCGTCTTACTTTTCATCTTTCTATTAAACAGGCTAATGCTGTAGAGATCACTGCAATTAACGAGTCTGGCATTGCAAGTGACAAAGTGACGATGAGTTGTGCGATTCAAAAAGAGAAAGTTCCTGCTCCTACCGTTCAGATTACTTCTCCTTCAATAGATCCTTTTATTTCTGCTACCTGTGATGAAAATGTAACAGCTACTGTACGAAATGTAAAATTGAAGGAAAACATTTTTGTTGTTGTGAATGGAGTAACAATAACTTCTGATCAATATACATTTGACGTTGGTTCAGGTCGTTTGGCTTTCCATTTATATATAAAAGAACCAAATGCAATTGTAATTACAGCTACCAATGAAACTGGAGTAGCAACCG
>JANYCO010000664.1 GCA_025360235.1 Cytophagales bacterium | reverse complement strand
CAAGTTTTTTATTGGTTTTATCAAAAGCTTCTAAGCTTATTAATAAAAGTCCTTCAATACCGTTGTATTTCTTCACACTTTTTTCAATGAGCGTCGATTCGGTTTCGAATTTTTCATCAAAGTAGCTTTTTTTGGACTTGGTTTCAATGGCCAACTCTTCTAATTTCAAGTTGGCTTTAAGCTCAGCCAAGGAAGTGCTGCTGTTCATAACATTCACATAAATAGTCATCGCAATCCCAAATACAATCATAATAACCATTAAGGCTACAATGGTTTCAAATAAAGAAGAAGCACTTATTCTACTATTTACTTTTATTCCAGCCATTTGATTATTTTTTTTCTTTTACCTGTGGCTATAATTCCCGAGCCGGCATAATGAACTGATAATTTCGAGAGGTCTATAACAGCATCGAGCAAATGATTTTCATAGACGGATGCCTTTGTCTTCAGAAGAAACTTAGTGCTCATCACCATCCCTCTCACCTCTCCTTTGATGTCTGCAAATCCATCCGCATACAACTGACCTGTCAGAATTGCTTCTTTATCCAAGATGATCAAGGTTTGTTGAAGATCTTCTGCCAATTCTGACTGACTGGTAAAGGCTATTCCGGTCAGGGATGAATTTTCCATTATTTTAATAAATGGTTGTTGGGTTTTATGATCTAGTTTAAATAATCCCAAAGCAGAAGGGTAATTCAACTTACAATTTTCTTCCACTATAATTGAATCCGTAGCAAAGGCTTGAATATTTCCCGTAAACCCTTTCCTTATTGTAGTAGCTGGTGCAATAAGGATAATATCTTCCAGCTTTGCGCTTCCTTCTACTGAAATAAATTTATTAGAATAAATAATAATATTGCCTGAAAGGTATTTATTAGATATAACACCATTACTACTAAGTCTTATTAAAACAGTAGTATCCAGAAAAGAATTAATGAGTGTATCAATTCCTGAAAGATCCATTTCTTTATAGTTACCTGAAGCAAATGATGCGGCTTCAAAATACTTTTCAAGCTTTTGGGTAATCTCCTTCTTTAAAGGAGGTAAAGCGTTTTTGCTTTTTTTTGTGGCTCCATTTATAAGAGTAGAACCTTCAAAACTCTTCCCTTCGATATAACCTCTTTTTACTCCAGCTTCGGGAAGGTAACAAGTGCCTGTTACTTTAGTTTTTCCGCAAAGATTAAGTGGGCGATTCAGGTCTGTCAAATAAATAGCAGAAGATAAGGTTTCATCCGGTTTGTATCCATATTCTATTGCCCTTACCAATTTATGCCTTCCAGAAAAAGCTTTTACAGTAGCCACATCATAAACTCCCCAGGAATATTTTTTTATTTGTACGGAATCTGATTCTTCGCCATATAAATCAAGTGTTTTGATTTCCTCACCTGCGTCAGGATCTGTCATCAATAAAGCAATCGCTGAATTAGCATTTCGCTCCAACTTTTTTTGAAGCAAATTTTCTCTGTTTTGAATTTTGTATTGAAAAGACAAAGTGATAAGCAAGGAGATAAGAACTGCTATGACAAATGAAATAGTTACTGCCACAAAAAGTGCTCCTGCTCTCAACATAGCTTAGGTGGATTTACCTGGTTGTGAAAATATCTTTATCCCTCTCCGAACCCTGATCTTTGGTTCTTTTTTATTTTTTTTCTCTTTATTTATTTCTTCTTTTTTACCCTTGGTAGAATCTATCGAATCCTTCCCTTTTCTATCCTTAGATTTTACTTTTTTATTTTTATTATCCTGAACAATGGAAGTATCATTTTTAATCTTTTTATTTACTTTCAATTTTACAAGTTCTCCTTTGCGGTATTTACTTTTTGAAATTTGTTCACCTGAAGAATTAAAAACTAAATCTCTTCCTTTTCTCAATCCATTTTTATAGTAAACAATCTCAGAAATTTGCCCATTCATATACCAGGATTTCCATTTCCCCGTTTTCAAACCTTTCTTAAAAATGCCTTTCTTTTTTAAATTTTTATTTTCGTAAAACTCGATATATTCTCCATGGAGTAACTTACCATCAAAACCGCCTCTAGTTTCTTTGATATCGTGCTGGGCATACCAATTGTACCAATACTTATCGGAAGCTGTTACTTTTTTACCTTTATCCGTTGGAAGCAAATAAGCATAGATAATGCTGTCTTTATGATTTAAAATTACCCTATTGAGTGCGTCAATCTCCGGCAGCTTTTGGGAGAACCCAAAAACCGGAATCAACAGCAACGAGATGTTTAATAGTATTTTCATATCAATCAAATATAGTAATTTTTAATAGTATTGCTTTTACAACTTCGACTTTACTTCTATACTCCTTTCCTCTTCTAACCCTCCCTCCTCAACCACTTCTTCTCGCCTCTATATTCCACCCAAATAGAATCTTTTACTTTCTTTAAAACAATTACTTCATTAATTATATCTTTGTCGTTAACCATATATTCCTTGCCGGAAATAATAAGTAGACCTACCTGCTTGTTCGTTTCTTTATTGTTTACAATTCCGATATAGTCTAGAAAACTCCAATCTGTAGGTTCCTTCTTAATTTCTACTTTTGGCTGTCTTTTTATTTGTACAGTAGTAGTATTATTACTAAAATTAGTATTTCCAGAATTTGAATTAGAGATAGCGCTGGAAGTACCTCCTAAAAAAGGATCCCGGTAATTGGCAAGTAAAACAAATACATCTTCTTTCTCTTCTTTGATAGTTTGTACAACTTTTTTCTCGGGCATACTATAAGAAGAATCTTCATCTGAATTTAATCCGTTGAAAATAGTATAGAAAACCCAGCCCCAAATAACGAGGACACCAGCAAGCAGAATATAGGTGGTGGTTTTGCTTTTCATATTATTGAATGGAAATCTTTCTTGTTGGGCTACTTAAGGCGCTTTGATTTCCGGCTTTATCAGTCGAGGACACCCTCCAATAAATTACTTCTCCAGATGTAGCATTAAAAAATGATTTTGACGCACTTGGTGAATTAACCGGATATTTATCGGTACTCGCTATCGTTGTATCTGCACCATTTCGATAAAGATACAGCGTATATGTTTTCGCTTTTGGCATGGCCGACCATGTAAAAGTAACCTTAGTTGGCGCTACAGTTTGGTTATTAGCAGGAGTTGAAGGATTAGGTACACCTGGAGCTGTAGCATAATAACCTGTATAATAAATATCCGACCAAGCTGTCTGAAGACCATTTATGCTGTCTTTTGCCATTACTCTCCATTTATAATCTCCTTCTGCCGTAAATGTATAACTATAGGGCAAAAAATTAGTACTATCAATCAGTACTGGATTTACGAAATTTTTTGTTACTGTATCAATTTCAATTATATAGTGGGTAGTTCTAGATAAAAGATCCCATTTAAAATCAAAACGACTACCGGCACTTGCTCCTTGATAAGTATAATTAACAGGTGCTGTAAGATTAACCGTTTGCAAATTTAAAGCAGAAGGATTCATCTTTAAGGAATAGATTTGATAATCGGTATTATAAACACCATTTTCAGCTCTGATTCGCCATTGATATTTTCCCGGAGCTAGTGTCGCATAAAATCGATCTGCTTTTACAATTGTATCCAAAACAATGCTCACCAATGAATCATAAGAAGGACTAACGATTTGAATAGAATACTGAGTAGCTCCATCTACTTCATTCCACCAGAACAGCTGTTTGTAAATGGTACTTTTAGCATTATTCAATGGAGCTATAACGGTAATTTTTTTATGTGTAATATCTGTTTCGATTACATCTTTACAGCCAGCCAATAGTATAACCATGAATAGCAATAGTAAAAATATTTTTTGATTAGGTATTTTTTTCATCTTCTGATTTTTTTTCTTTGTTCACCGTAATATTTTGCAAATAAACAGTCATTAGTAAAACTGTTCTTTTGGTCTTGTTATCAATTGTGGATTTCCACGAAACCGAACTCACCCTTCCTAATCGCTGTACATATTCAAGCTCGTGCAGCAACCG
>JANYCO010000631.1 GCA_025360235.1 Cytophagales bacterium | reverse complement strand
TTTACGGTTGGGGTTGCGGAGGTTACCCGGACAGTATAGCCAATGCCTGTAATGCGGATACGGTGCTCTATCATGTCAATTCCCCTGACGCAGGACTAAAAATAGGGGTAGCTTCCGTTCAGGACACCGTAAGTTTTCTGGATACCCTCGATTACCGTATGGTAATAGCAGCGACGGGTATTGGTGCCATTTATGATGTAAAAATCAAAGCCCTGCTTCCTCCTGGTAATGTCTTGAAATACAACAGTTCTTTCCTCCAGTTTCCGGGTGATACTACCAGTAGTGCTTCTTTTGTAAACATTACTCCATATTCTGAAAAACCTGATTCAGTAGTCTGGTATCTGGATTCGCTGGGGTTAGATTCTAATGGAGTATCATTGAGCAAACCCTTTATTGAAAAAGGACTTGATGCTTCACTGGGTAATAGTTACTTACAGGCAGAAGTAAACCTGCGTTTTAAAGTTTTCTGTGGATTCAAAAGGGAAGACATCCAATTTGTGGTATCGGGAGTTACCTATTGCGGAAGACCCGTCGGGGATACCAAACTTATGAAACCGTTGGTGGTAAAAGGAAAGACCTTGCCTGTGGCATTTGCGGGAAAGGATACTGCCCTTTGCAGACCAGACATTATTTATCTTGGTGCAAGTCCTGTTCCGACTAATGTTTACCAATGGACTTCTGCTCCTCTCTCTACAGTAGGTATGAGCAGTACGACTATTGCTAATCCTAACTTGTCGGTAACAAAGTCCAATACTTATTATCTAAAAGTGACTGATACCAACACGTGTGTGAATCTCGATACAATAGTGGTAACACTTAACGATGTTTCAGTTAATGCAGGGTCTGATAAAAGTATTTGTTCGGGGAATTCTGTGGGGTTAGTGGCTACAACTATTTCAGGAGTTACAGGGACGAGTTACAGCTGGGTAAGTATTCCGGCAGGATTTACCAGTGCAGTTTCTAATCCTACTGTTTCGCCAGTGGTTGCTACTTCTTATGTGGTGACGGCTACTGCTGGGAGTTGTGTGGGTAGGGATACTGTGAACGTAACAATGTTATCTGGCACACCTCCTTCTATAACTCCAGGGCCAATTGATCTCTGTATTGGGAAGAGTACTACGCTTTCAACCACATTTGGAGCGGGATTGACGTATCAATGGAATCTTAACGGAACACCAATACCTTTAGCAACATCAAATACTTATACAACCTTTATCCCCGGCGATTATTCTGTAACAGTAACAAATACTTTAACGCTTTGTGCAAATACTTCGGCTATCACACAAATTACTCAAAATCCTGCTTTGCAACTTCATGCTCAATTTTTTGCCGAAGGAGCTTTTTGTGTAAGTAATCCAATGACTTTTATTAATACAACTTTAAATGCTGTTCCGGGTGCTACTTATAATTGGAATTTTGGAGCAGGAGCAACTCCTCATACCTTTAATGGAATAAATCCTCCTAATGTTACTTATTCCAGTGCAGGAAATCTTACTGCGAAACTTACAGTAAATGATAATAATGGATGTAACCCATCTGTATACAGCGTTTGTATTCCTATCACAACATGTAGTTGTGCATTACCTGCAAACTGGGTTACTCCTTCAACTGCAAAAACATTAGGAAATCCCTCTACTATAACAATATTTACTGGGAATAAAAATTTCTCTGGCGATTATAATGTAAAAGGAAATCTTATTTTCCAGAATGGAACATTTACCCTTACGAACGGAACCCGTTTCAACGTAGATGGCATATTGAAAACAGCTTTCACTGAATTACCTTGTGGTACAGCGTTGATTGGATACAGAATTACTTTGGTTAATGCAACTTTAGTAATGAATAACGCTACAATTACTTCCTATTGTTCTTCAATGTGGGAAGGAATAGCGATGGATAATACTTCTCCAACAAGTATTACGATGAATAACAGTGAGGTAAGCAACAGTATGTTTGGTGTTTTCGATATGGATAAATCCCCTTCACTTGTGGCTAAAGGAACCGTAGCAATCAGTTCAAGTAGATTTGCCAATAATTTTACCCAGCATTTATATGTCAATAATGCGAATGGAACCCTTGGAACAAATTCATTTATTAAGAACAATACCTTTATTACTAACCCAACTGTTTGGAAAAAACCCAATACTGGAATAAATCAGTATGGAAGTTATTACACCAAAGCAGCACTTACTGTTGTGAAAGGGGATTTCAGAAATTCTGAAATTAAGAACAATACAATTACTGGATCTAATACAGCTTTTACATCCTTGAATGCAATTGTTATATTTAAGAATAATACTTTAAACTCGTTTCAAACAGGAGTGGTAGCTACAGATCCAAGGAACAGTCCTTTCCCTGATTCTTCAATGATAATAAATAACACCATCAATCTTAATACAGCCTTTAGTAATGGTGCTTCCGGGGCAGGAAGTAGGGTTGGTGTTTCTTTAGGAGAAAATATAATTTTCAGAAATAATGTGATTAATGCTAATTTGAAAACGGCTACTTCTACAACAGATGAGGTCGGAATACTAATCTCAGAATTAAATTCGTATATAACCGGAAACGTTATTACAGGAACAAATGTAGGGATCCGATCTTATTTGATTGGTTCTTTTGGTAATGGTATAAGTAGCAATATCATTACAAATGCCCGAAAGAGTATAGAAATAAAACGCTTTGATTTTTTACCTTTTACTCTAAACATAAGATGCAACACCTTTGACAATACAGGATTGACTGGGAAAAATTATGGAATCTATGTTGCGCCAAATGCTTACTTACAGAGTCTGGGAGGAATGGGCGGAGGAGGTTCTGAGCCACCTCCTAATGGGAATGCTTTCTTTAATATCGGAAGACCATTTGAATATAATGGACCAAATCCAGAATACAATAATTTTAAATATTATAGATATAAATCAGCAGATGAAAATTTTAAAGTGACCACTTCTGCATTTGGTAATTCTCCTGCATCTCTTCCAAATGGAAATATAAATACTGGAATCAATCCGACTGGAAATACATGCAAAGGACCTTCTGGAGTAAGTAGGATTGCCGCTGTTAATCCTTTGAATATGCAGGATTCTGTATCAGCCATTATGGACAGTTTGAGATTCCAGTTGGGAGATTTCCGGAGAATGAAAGAATGGCAAAACGAAATTCTGAACTACCATATAGAAAACAATAAATTCACTGAATTGGAAAGCTATACAGACAGTCTTTTAGGTTGCAATATTGAAGCATACAATACCTTTGGTTTGTATCTTATGAACAATTATCATGACAAAGGCCAGTGCAATCATGCACACGTAGTTAAGAAAAAAGTAGTCTTCAATAATGCAGGCGATAAGGAAATAGAAGCCCGAGCGAAATATTTTGAATATAAGTGCAGGCAGACCTGTGATACAACACATCGTTCTTTTGTTTTACCTTATTTTACCTTGAATCCACAAGACAGTGCCGATCTTGCAAATATTGCTTATTCGGAAACTTCTCTTTCTGAAATAGTATGTATGAAACTGAAAAGTCATTATCCTGAATATGTTTGTAATATTGGTTCTGATTCTACAGTTTCTAATGTTAGGCACCTTTCTGATTGTGGTCATGATTGTAAAAAGAAAAGAGATAGATTTTTGAAAAGAGGTTCGGAAGATCAAACAGGTACAAGACAAAATCAACAAGGAGCACAGCTTAGTCAGAATATTCCAAATCCTGCTGAAAACGAAACGCTTATTCCATATTTTATTCCAAAGGATGAGAATACAACCCTTGAAAATAGCTATATTGTCATTCAGAATATAGTGGATGGTTATGAGGTTAAACGAATTGTATTATCAAAAGCAGGTTACAAGGTTATAACAGTTAATCTCAATGGGTTACCTTCCGGGATTTATACGTATATACTCGTTGTAGATGGTGTAAACCAAGATGTTAAACGAATGGTGGTTGTAAAATAAATTTAATGTTCAAATATTTTATATATATCAGTTTATTGCTGTTTTCTTTTAATGGATTCTCTCAGACTATTATATGGGAGAAACTCATTGATTATACCTCAAGTGATGAATCTATAAATTCAGTAGACAGGGATTCGGATTCTACTTTTGTTTTTTGTGGATCAACATACCCAAAGTCATATTTTGTTAGAGCAAAACTGAATGGAGATACATTATGGAAAAAGGATAAAAGTGTGAATGCTTGTACTAATGAAGAATTTATGCAGCATTTACCTCAAGGAAGGTTCGTTCATTTTGGAGGAAAAAAATCGAATGGATTGTGTAATTTCTTTTTTGAAAAATTAGATAATAATGGAAATGTTTTATCCTCTTGGAATTATGGTATCTCAGGAAAAGAAAATGAGTTATGTGGTGGAGCAATACTAGCAGATGGAGGTTTCTTGGGTTCTGGAATGATAAACAGTTCTAATAATTATAAGCTATCTTTAATGAAATTGGATAGTTCAGGTAAAAAGCTTTGGTACAAAACATACAAGGATGATACATATACTGGTAGTGTATTAGTTAACCAGAAAGGAAATTATATATTATATGGAAGTGCTGGGGATGGTTATAAACCACTACGTACTTATCATCAATATTTTTTGGAATTAACTCCTGAAGGAGATACTATTCGGTCTAAATACTTGATAGCTAAATCAGCAATTGGTGATGAAATAATTTCTGGATATGATGATTTGATTCAAACTGCTACAGGGGATTATTTACTTGTTGTGAGGTTAGATTCAGTGCAGGTTAGAGGTGGGACATCATTAGGCAGAAGTGTAGGAGTTGTTTTGTTGGATACCTTATTTAACATTAAATGGCTTGTTGATTTGAAATCTGTAAGTTACACTTCTACTGTAGTTGAATTAAAAGATACTTCTTATATTGTTCTTACGGATAATGGAGTTTCAAATTTACTTGATTTTGTTATACATAAAGTCAGTAAAACTGGACAGGTCTTATCAAAAAAAGTATTTACTACAGCCTTGATCTCTTCTTATC
>JANYCO010000590.1 GCA_025360235.1 Cytophagales bacterium | reverse complement strand
TGTGAAACTGAAAAAGGAGCATTATCTTTTAGAATATCTTTATAATAAGCATTTTTTAGGGCTGGGTCATTTAAAGTCACTTCTACGATTTTATCATTTACCACCACAATCTTTTTTACATCGTGACGTAAATAAATATCTTCAAATCGCTTCTTACTTATCTTTTGAACAGAGCCTTGTCGTCCAAACCACATGATCCCAAAAATAACAGTAAGCAAAGATACAATTACCCATACCTGATAGCTAGGGCGATCACCGCCTGGCTTGGAGCTAAGCGGATTATTTTGTAAAGGATTTTTCTTCTTTGGATTCTTGTCCACTTTTTTATCCTGATTCTCTTCCATGTATTCTATAAATTATTTTTCAAAAATTATTTCGAAGACTTCTTTTTTGGAGAAGCTCCTTTCTTAGAAACTGCTTTTTTAGAAACCACTCTCTTAGCCGCTGGTTTCTTGCCCTTTGACTTAGCCGCCGACTTTGATTTCGCCGCAACCGTTACATTAGGTTTTGCCTTTACCTTCTTAGTCGTTTTAACCTCTGGTTTTATTTTAATTTCTTTTTTAGGTTTTTTCCTAAACTCAGAAGTCTCATCATCTATAATGGTAATATCCGCATCTCCCCACAAATCTTCCAACCCATAAAATTCACGGCGGTCGGTTCTGAAGATATGGGCCACTACATCTGCATAATCCAAAAGGATCCACTCCCTGTTTTGCATCCCCTCTTTTCTCCAGACATCTTCACCACTGGCTTTCCATACCTCTTCTTCGATAGAAGTACGAATTGCATCAACCTGAGTATCGGTATTAGCAGAGCATAGAACGAAATAATCTGCAACTGCTGATTTTACATTTTTTAAATCTATAATAGTGATGCCATGCGCTTTTTTCTCCTGCATCCCTTTTACTATTAAATCTACCAGATTTATATCTTTTGATTTCTTTTTAGTCGCTGTTGACTTTAAATTTTCTTTTTTATTAACCACTAATTTGTATTGTTATGTGTATTTTGCCTAAAATTAGAAAATAATTGTACAATATTTCAGCCAATACTATTTTTACAGGGAAATCCCTTGTATCCCTGCCAACCTGTCATTCCACAAATGATTATGCAAGTAGCCTGCTTTCCGAAGGAAATCCTTTGGAAGGAACCCTCATTATTACCCCGGAACAAACAGCTGGTAAAGGGCAAAGAGGTAATACCTGGGAGGCTGAAGCAGGTAAAAACCTTACATTTTCGCTAATTTTTAAACCTTCCTTCCTCAAAGTAACGCATCAATTCCATTTAAACATTATTAGTTCCCTCGCCGTTAGGGCTACCGTCTCCTATTTTCTGCAAACTGAAGTGAAAGTGAAGTGGCCAAATGACATCTATCTGAACAACAAAAAGATAGCTGGAATTCTTATTCAGAATTCGATAAAAAAAGACAGTATTGGCTTCTCCATCATTGGAATAGGTCTAAATGTGAATCAAGAAACTTTTTCCGACAAAAAGGCCATTTCTCTAAAGAATTTTTCTTCACAAGAATTTAATATTAATGCTATTTTAAACAATCTTCTGGAAAATCTGGAAGCCTATTACATGAAACTTCGATCAGGCCAGCTAAAAGAGTTGTCGGAAGAGTATAAATCAAATTTATTCAGATTAGAAGAGGAATGCTCTTATGAAGCCGAAGGCATTTCCTTTCAGGGCAAAATTACAGGCATAGACGAAAGCGGTAGATTAATTATTCTGTCGGGCAATGAAAGACGGGTATTTTCCTTTAAAGAGGTGGAATTCTTATCATAATAAATTATATTTGTAGTCTTACTTTAATATTGAAAATTAAAAACAAATAAAAATAATGGTTGATACATTTGAAAAATTTAAGGTTAAAGACATGTCTTTAGCCGAATGGGGTAGAAAAGAAATTCAGTTGGCAGAAGCAGAAATGCCAGGGCTAATGTCTATCAGAAAAGAATTTGGCGCTTCTAAACCTCTTAAAGGTGCTAGAATAGCAGGATGTCTTCACATGACCATTCAAACTGCTGTTTTGATTGAAACATTGATAGAACTTGGTGCTGAAGTAACCTGGTCTTCATGCAATATCTTCTCTACACAAGATCATGCCGCTGCTGCTATTGCTGCTGCCGGAATTTCTGTTTATGCCTGGAAAGGGATGAACGAAAAAGAATTCGACTGGTGTATTGAACAAACTTTATTCTTCGGAGAAGATAAAAAACCATTGAACATGATTCTTGATGACGGTGGTGACCTTACCAATATGGTATTGGACAGATTCCCTTCATTAGCAAAAGACATTCGCGGTATTTCTGAGGAAACTACTACTGGTGTATTAAGATTAAGAGAAAGAGTTCAGAAAGGAACACTTCCTCTTCCTGCTATTAACATCAATGACTCCGTAACAAAATCCAAATTTGACAACAAATACGGATGTAAAGAATCTCTGGTAGATGCTATCAGAAGAGCTACAGACGTTATGATGGCTGGAAAAGTAGCCGTGGTAGCTGGCTATGGTGATGTTGGAAAAGGTTCTGCTGCATCTCTAAAAGGCGCTGGGGCAAGAGTATTGGTTACAGAAATCGACCCTATCTGTGCGCTTCAGGCTGCTATGGATGGTTTCGAAGTTAAGAAAATGGACGATGCTGTAAAAAGAGCGGACATTGTAGTAACTGCGACTGGAAATAAAAACATCATCGTAGACCGCCATTTCAAATCAATGAGAGATAAGACGATCGTTTGTAACATCGGCCACTTTGACAATGAAATAGATATGGCTTGGTTGAACGGCAATCATGGTAAATCGAAAATCGAAATCAAACCTCAGGTAGATAAATATACGATCGATGGAAAAGAAATTCTGATATTAGCAGAAGGTCGTTTGGTAAACCTTGGCTGTGCTACAGGTCACCCATCGTTTGTAATGTCAAACTCTTTCACCAATCAGGTATTGGCGCAATTAGAACTTTGGCAAAATGCTAAAAAATACAAAAACGATGTTTACACACTTCCAAAACATCTTGATGAAAAAGTAGCAAAACTTCACTTAGCGAAAATTGATGTAGAGTTGGATATCCTTTCTGCAGAGCAGGCCAAATATATTGGAGTATCCGTAGAAGGACCGTTCAAATCTGACGAATACAGATACTAAGAATATAGTAGGAATAAATAAAAAAAGCCCTGCTATAAAGCGGGGCTTTTTTTATTTCAATTAGTAAAAACAATTCCAACCTGAAATGAAAAAACAGCCAAATCTATTTTTCTGTCTTCTGATGGATCTTTTAGGATACGCAACTTATATCATTCCTGTTATAGGTGAATGGGGTGATATTGTCTGGGCTCCAATATCAGCGTACCTCTTCTATAGAGCCTTTGGAGGCGGATTAGGGATAATAGGAGGTGTAGTCAACTTCATTGAAGAGCTCTTGCCCGGATTGGATTTTATACCAAGCTTTACAATTGCCTGGTTTTGGCAATACAACAAAGACAGTCAACCACTATTAAAAAATTAAAATTTCAAATGGAGAACACGAAAGAGAATATAGACGAAAAGAAATTTTTATATGGCATGATGGCTTCCATGTTTTGCTGGGGAATTAGCTGGCCTGTAGGGAAAATACTATCGTCTTATGGCAATCCCGAAAGCATTACTTTTTTGCGATTCTTGCTCACCTTCATTTCACTCCTCTTTCTTTTACTTATAATAAAAGAAAAATTATCCATCTCCATAAAAGGCTTACTGGTGCTTCTGGGTGCAAGTACCTTCATGACTTTTTATGGCTACTTATTTATAGCGGGGTTAAACCATGGGAAAGCTGGAGCCGGAGGTGTTTTGGTTACCACACTAAATCCAATAATTACCTATGCCTTGACTATGTTGCTAAGCCTTAAACTGCCTACTTTGAAGGAAGCCCTGGGACTGCTTATCGGACTTATAGCCGGTTCGGTACTTTTAAAAATATGGGATAACAACTCCTCGATTTTTGATGCAGGAAATCTCTATTTTATTTCTGCCACCTGTTTATGGGCTATCCTAAGCAAATTTACCTCCATGTCCTCCCGCTATGGGTCACCACTGAGCTTTAGCTTATGGATGTACGCTATTTGTTCGCTGATGATGTTCGCGTTTGCTGAAACGGATTCGACAGTAGCAATTGTAAAGAACGGTGATGCTAAATTCTGGTTGGTTTTGATTTTCAGCGCTACAATTACAACCTCCATTGCCACTACTTTCTATTTCTATGCCACCACAAAAATAGGTGCCAACAAAGCCAGTAGTTACATTTTTATGGTACCACTTTCTGCAGCAGTTGGATCATGGATAATTCTAACTGAATCTCCGGCCTGGAATACAATAGTAGGAGGTCTTATAGGAATAATAGCTGTTTACACTTTAAACTATAAACGCAAAACAACCTAAGTATTTTTTCTATTGGGTATAGAAACGGTAAACTTTGTATACTCCCCAAACTTACTCTCAAAGTTGATTGAGCCTCCAAGTTTTTCAAGACTCAACTTGATTATATACAATCCAAGTCCCGTGCCTTCTGCTTTATTGGTTGCCCTGTAAAACATTCCAAATAATTTATCTTTATGAATAGAGTCGATCCCAATACCGTTATCGACAAATTGAAGTGTAATAAACCCGTTTTTTTCTTCGAAATTTATATCCAGATAAGGGTCTGTTTTTTTGAAATCCTGGTATTTAATAGCGTTTCCAATTAGATTTTGCAAAACAGATTCGAGAATTATTTCATCACTGCTTATCAAACTTGTTTCAGGGATTTTATTTCTAATTTTAATATTATCAAAATTTTCTTTAAACATCAACCCTTTAATAATCTCGTCTGTATAATTTTTCAATTTAATACTCTTGTACTTGGGTATAATATTTTTTGCCTTACTGAAATAAAGAATATTATTTATGGTATTTGTAAGCTTTTGAATTGTCTTTTGCATATACCCAAAATACTCGAGGGTTTCAGCGTCTTTCACAGAACTTAATGCCAGGTCTGCAAGCCCTTTCATAGAATTTAACGGGCCTTTAATCTCATGGGAGGCTTTATAGGCAAAGGCTTCCAGACTTCTGTTTTGTTCTTCAATAATAAAACCTTGCTTTTTTAATTTCCTGATATTTACAATTACAACTCCTAAAATTATCAGGATCAGCAAAATAATAACGCTCAAATACGTCATCTTACCTCTATAATCAGCCTCGATTGTTTTTTGCTTGATTTTATATTCAGACAGTTGCTTTTGCGAAAGCATATTAATGGAATCTTTTTGAATAATGATGGCTTTCATTTTAAAAAGAATACTGTACTTTTTTTCAATATCCTTCTCAAGTGCGCTCTTATTAGCTTCATAAAGTTTTTCAAGGTGCAGGAGGTAGTTTGTTAATTCCTGTCTTCTTGCTGGAGTAACCGAGTCTGCTTCCAATTGCCTCAGAATAGCGTTCATCTCATTTTCAATCTTATGATTGCTTTCGGCAATTATTTTTTTCTCAACTTCAAATTGATTAAACAGACTTTCGAAATTCTTTTTATCAACAACTGAATCAGTGAGTGACACAAGAACCTCCTCTGCAAGAAGAGAGGGTATGATATTAATTGTTAAAAGCTTCTTTTTATTATTAAACGATTTACTCTTTATCTGATAATTTGGTATGTTTAATTCAACGGTGTCACGAACAGCCTTTTTTAAACTTACTGTTCCTGTTTTCTCTACAGAATAGGTATCATCCCCAATTATAATAGTAAGTTTTTCAAAAGAAACAGCACTATCCGATACTAACTGAATAACTTCAACATGGTCAGGGGTAGGTATTGGTGCTTTTTTTACGATAACTTCAAGAAATTTTTCTCCTTCTGAAAAATTAACCTCTTTCAACTCATAACCCAACCTGATTACAAAAATCTTGATAGGCATTTCCGGTTTATTATCAAGTTCATAGGTAAATTCTCCATTGCTATTTGTCTTGCTATATACATTCTTACCGCCAATGGAAATGCGAGCCTCGGAGATAAATGCTCCACTCTCGTCTTTTACAACACCTTTTAATTTATATTGGGCTGAGACCTCAATATGAGTCAAAAGACAAAAAAGTAAAAAGGTCAAATATTTGTACATTTTATTTTATTAAATTATTTTATTAAACCATTTTTACGGTCTATTAGAAAAGAATATAATTAAAAACTAGTTGCTTAAAACATCTAGTTGAACTCTTAAACAAGCTTTCGATTCAACCCTTTCCATAAATCCTTTTGAGATTACAGATTTATACGATTAAAGTTTGAAAAAGGTCTGTTTTATAAATTATATAACTTAAAATATAATTTTCATAACCCCACAATCTAACTCTAATTTCACCTTTATACAATACTTAACTAACTTTTAATTAAAGCATTAGGCCCAATTACAGGATTGAGAAATTGATTATTTGCAAAAAATAAGCTGTTGCAAAAAATTTAACGTTTCTAAATGTATCATTACAATAAATTGATAATCAACAACCTGATTTGATTCTTTGATTTTAGGATAAATATTTACCATTCTGACAATTAATGATTATCTTTGTTGACAACAGAATTATCGATGACAACATTTATAAAAATACTTCATTTCTATTGCTACCTGAGACCATAATGGTCATTGTCGAGTAGAGATTTTATAATAGTATAAAACCATTCTCGACATCAGGGAATGGTTTTTTTGAAAATAACAGTAATTAAAATAGAATACTATGTCTAAAAGGGTTTACATCTTTGATACAACGTTGAGGGACGGCGAGCAGGTGCCAGGCTGCCAGTTGAATACTATTGAAAAAATAGAGATTGCCAAAGCCCTCGAAGAATTAGGCGTTGATGTAATTGAAGCAGGCTTCCCTATTTCAAGCCCCGGAGATTTCAATTCCGTTGTGGAAATTTCCAAAGCAGTAAAAGAACCTACTATTTGTGCACTTACCCGTGCCAATACGAAAGATATTGACGCGGCAGTTCAATCACTTCAATACGCAAAACATAAAAGAATTCATACCGGAATTGGCGCTTCTGATATGCACATCAAATACAAATTCAACAGTA
The DNA here is from genome assembly GCA_025360235.1 of Cytophagales bacterium. GTDB lineage: Bacteria > Bacteroidota > Bacteroidia > Cytophagales > Cytophagaceae > JANYCO01. Next base: position 828 of record JANYCO010000590.1, on the reverse strand, counting down.
CTCGTGAAGAAATTCTGCAACGTGGTGTGGATGCTGTAAAATATGCAAAGAAATTTGTTGAGGATATCGAATTTTACGCTGAAGATGCCGGACGTGCTGATATTGAATACTTAGCTAAAATGGTTGAAGCGGTTATTGCTGCTGGAGCTACAGTAGTAAATATTCCGGATACCAACGGCTATTGTTTACCTGAACAATACGGAGCGAAAATAAAATACCTGGTAGACAATGTGAAAAACATTGACAAGGCTGTTATTTCTGTGCACTGCCACAACGATCTTGGTTTAGCTACTGCAAATGCGATGGCAGGCCTTATCAATGGCGCAAGACAAGTGGAATGTACCATTAACGGCATCGGAGAAAGAGCAGGAAATACTTCATTGGAAGAAGTGGCCATGATCATAAAAAGCCATCAATCTTTGGGTTTGGAAACTGGCATCAACACAAAACAATTAGTGCCAATCAGCCGACTTGTTTCTACAAGTATGAACATGATGGTGCAGGCAAACAAAGCTGTAGTAGGTAAAAATGCTTTTGCTCACTCCTCAGGAATTCATCAGGACGGCGTGATCAAGTTCAGAGAAAATTATGAAATTATAAATCCTGAAGATGTAGGAGCTGGCTCGTCTACCATCGTATTGACTGCAAGAAGCGGAAGAGCGGCACTTTCTTACCGCTTGGAAAATATTGGCTACAAACTAAACAAAGAAAGTTTGGAAATGGCTTACAAACGTTTTCTGGAAATGGCCGATACAAAAAAACAATTGGAAGACGAAGATTTGAAAGTATTGATGAAGTCTATTGAGATTTTGAAATAACTATCTTATG
>JANYCO010000589.1 GCA_025360235.1 Cytophagales bacterium | reverse complement strand
GGCTTCTTTGGAATGGGACCTGGTAATGGAATCCAAAAAGATTTTCTTCCTCATCCCTATTCAGATTTTATCTATGCTACTATTTTAGAAGAGTGGGGGATGTTGTTCGGTGTAATAGTCGTCTTATTGTATCTCGCACTTTTGTACAGAGGAATGAAAACAATTGTAAACAGTGAACGTGCTTTTGGAGGACTACTTTCGGCAGGTTTATGTTTTAGTATTGTATTACAAGCGATGATTAATATGGGAGTCGCTGTTGGTTTAGGACCGATTACAGGACAACCTCTGCCTATGCTGAGTATGGGTGGTACATCACTGCTCTTTACAGGAATTTCATTGGGTATAATATTAAGTGTGAGTAGGGGAGATATTGTAGAAGGGGATATAGAAGAAGATAAAGTAGAACAGGAGGAAATAGAAGAAGATTACGAAGACGATGGGGCAGAATAAACCATATCGATTTATCATCAGTGGTGGTGGTACGGGAGGACATATCTTTCCTGCTATTGCTATTGCCAATGCGCTAAAAGAAATTCATCCCGATTCTGAAATTTTATTTGTAGGGGCAGAAGGTAAAATGGAAATGGAAAAAGTACCGCAAGCTGGGTATAAAATTGTAGGTCTCCCAGTGGCAGGCTTTCAAAGAAAACTTACTTTTAAAAATTTTCTATTTCCTTTCAAACTATTGAGCAGTCTTTTAAAAGCAAAAAGAATAGTAAAAGAATTTAAGCCAGACGTAGCAGTTGGAGTAGGAGGCTATGCGAGCGGACCTTTATTGTATGCAGCTGGAAAGAAAGTGCCGACATTGATTCAGGAACAAAATTCTTATGCAGGTGTTACTAATAAAATATTATCTAAAAAAGCAAAAACAATTTGTGTAGCCTATCAAGGCATGGAACGTTTCTTTCCAAAAGATAAAATAGTTTATACAGGAAATCCTGTTCGTAAAGACATTTTGGAATTCACTTCTAAAAAACAGGAAGGGCAGCAGTTCTTTGGGCTAAAAGAAGGGATGCCTGTTATATTTATAATGGGAGGGAGTCTTGGTGCCAGAACAATTAATAAAAGTATTCTCGCCAATATGGATATGTTGCTGGAAGCTGGAGTACAGGTGATCTGGCAGACAGGAAAATTTTATTATAACGAATGTAAAGAAGCTGTATCAAAATTAAATTCAGATAAAATAAAGGTATTCGAATTTATAAAAGATATGAACCTGGCTTATGCGGTCGCAGATGTTGTAATTTCCAGGGCAGGGGCTTTGTCTGTTTCAGAATTGTGTTTGGTGAAAAAACCAGTAATACTTGTTCCGTCGCCAAATGTAGCCGAAGACCATCAAACAAAAAATGCGATGGCATTGGTGGAAGTTAATGCAGCACAACTAATCAAAGATGATCAGGCTGAAAGAGTTTTAGTGCCGGCAGTTTTGAAATTATTGGAGAATAAAGAAAAGCAAAAAATCTATAGTGAGAATATTGCGAAGTTGGGAAAACCTGATGCTGCGAAAGAGATAGCAGCGGAGGTATTAAAATTAGTAGTGAGACATTAGTATTGAATATCGGGGAAATTAAACAGAAAAATAATATCTGGCATCTTGAATCTAGTATCAAAAAAATGAATTTGAACACCTACAAAAACATCTACTTCCTCGGTATCGGGGGCATCGGAATGAGCGCCATTGCTAGGTGGTTCCGTGCGCAGGGTTTTGTGGTAGGTGGTTATGATAAAACCTCAACTGAACTTACAGAACTTTTGAGAGAAGAAGGGATGGATATTCACTACGATAATCAAGTGGGTAGAATTCCTACAGCATTTTATAAGAAAGAAGAAACCCTGGTAGTACTGACTCCGGCAGTTCCGAAAGATAATATTGAGTTAAATTATTTTCAAACCAACGGCTACACTATTCAAAAACGCTCTCAGGTTTTAGGTTTGTTGACGAAAGATATGTTTACCATCGCCGTAGCAGGAACACATGGGAAGACAACCACTTCTTCCATGGCAGCGCATGTATTGAAGGCATGTGGTATAAAGGTGAATGCATTTATTGGAGGGATCACCGTAAACTATGAATCAAATCTTTTGATCGGAGAGAAAAATGGAGTAGTAGTAGTAGAGGCTGATGAGTTCGATCGTTCTTTTCTTACGTTATATCCAAACATTGCAGTCATCACTTCTACCGACGCTGACCATCTTGATATCTACGGTGAAGCGAGTGAATTGAAAAAGACCTTTGGTTTATTTGCCTCTCAGATAAAAGAAGGAGGAAAATTATTTCTAAAGGAGGGGTTAGATGTTGGTCATCCAAAAGGTGTTGAGATCAGGGATTATGCTTATGACGGGAAGAATATAAAAGCTGAAAATCTTAGAGTTGAGAATGGAAATTTTGTTTTCGATTATGTTTCTCCCACTCAAACAATAGAAAATATTTCCATGCAGATTCCCGGTTTTCACAATACGGAAAATGCACTGGCGGCTATTTCGATAGCGCTTGAAATGGGTATCGAACCTGCGAAAGTAAAAACGGGTAT
>JANYCO010000581.1 GCA_025360235.1 Cytophagales bacterium | reverse complement strand
CCGGACTTTATAATTTCTTTGTAGGGGATTAATTCGGAAACGTTCCAAAGTTTTGTTACATCCGTAATACCAAGATGTGAATCGGTCATCGAACTGCCATGGCCTGGAAAATGTTTGATGGCAGTTTTTATACCATAAGCATGTTGCGCTTTGATATTGGCCAATGCGTGCTCCGTTACTTTTTGTGGGTTGGCGGAATAACTTCTTCCCACTTTAGCAATCACAGGGTTGTTTGGATTTAAAGCAATGTCTACATCAGGTGCAAAATTCAGATTTATCCCAAGATCGGCGAGAAGGGCGGCCAGTCTTTTTGTGTAATAAAAAGTAGAATCTGTAGTAGCATTTTTGCCAAGCTCTTCTGCTGAAGGCATTTTTATAAATCCATGTTTTTCTCTTAGGCGGTGTACTTTTCCTCCCTCCTCGTCGATGGCAATAAACAATTGATTAGCCGCTTGCGCTTGCAAGTCCCGGATCAGTTTTTTCAGTGTTGCTTTCTGATCTGCTGAGGAGATGTTTTTTTCAAATAATATAATGCCTCCGATCTTTCCCTCTGCAATATCTTTCAGTAATGTATCTTCAGGGGCCAATGACTTGCGGTCGTTGATTCCCACCAGGATCATCTGCCCGATCTTCGTTTCCAGTGGGATTTCCTTCTTGAGTGCATTGATTTTTTCAATCAGCACAACAGTATCCTTTGGAACTACCCCCTTTCCTGTTGGAAGTGTTTGTTTGGTTTTGCAACCGAATAAGATAAGTGAGAAAAAAAGAATGAAAAGGGCATTAAAACGCATAGGCAAATTATTTGAAGCTTTAAATATATGCGATAATTTGATGATTTGGAAATTTGGAGGATGCTTTAGGTTATAGAAGCAATGAAAAGTTTTTCATAAAAAAAACCAAGACCCCTTTTTTGGGTATCTTGGTCAATGACTAATTATTCTCTATATCATAAATATCTATCTCTGTATCGTAATAGTTTCCTTTGTAATTTTTCCGTCTTTATTGATAATAATAAAATATATTCCACTAGGTAATTTACCCAGATCTATTTCCTTTGTTTCGTAATGCATATCTGTAAATTCCATTTTAATCCAAGCTATACCTACACAATCGAATATGTCGATCGAAAGCTTTTTTGAAGTAGGAAGATCTACAAACAGTTTTCCACTAGTTGGGTTTGGATATACTTTAACATCTTTAGTATCTATGTTAATTAGGGCTTTACCAATAGAAGAATTATCTCCAATTCTTCTGGATGAATTGTCTTGGCAAGTTGTATAATCACAATTGAGAGCAGTAGTGCAAGGCTTTATTACTGCCTTGAAATTGCTACCGTAATTGGCCTCAAACCCTGGGTCCAAACTAACATAATCACCTGCCCTGAAAACAACATTATCTCCAGCAAGTACTGAAGCATTCCCTATCACGTTATAACCTATATTTTTACCTGCCTGAATATAGCTTGCAACACTTGTAATGGCAGAAAATGCTTTTGTATTTTGATACAATTTATGATCAGGACAACAAGTTGATTTCAATATTTCTATATCATCGATCCAAATATGGGCGGCGCTTGAACTTGACTGATAAGGGTAAATCCAAATTTGATTATAATTAAAAACTGGATTAAAATTAATAACTATTTGTGTCCAAGAATTTGAAGTTACGCTCCCATCATACATAAGTGCCTTACTTGAAAAGTCGGGTATAGGATCTCCTAATCCACCTTTAAGCTGGGAACCATCAACTCCTGAACTTGCATAAATATATAACTTTTCTAAAGGAGTGCCTCCGTCCAGTTTAACCCATAATGTTATAAAATAACTAGCATCAGTAGTAAAACAGACATTAGTAAAAATCCCTTCTCCTACAACTTTATTGCTTAAATTATTGGGAGGATTTTGGGCCCACAAAAAGGCGCAATTAACTCCACGATACCCTCCATTGTTTATCTGAGGTGTCCCATGAGAAGCTCTCCAATATGGTACACAATAACTATCCTCAGCCCCAGATGGTCCACAATAACCATGAGTGAAAGGGTTATTGTCATCATAAGTGCTATAATATTCTTCAAAACTACCATTGTATATCACTTGACAATGGCTGTCAATAACCATCCCGATTATAAACAATACTAAAACAAATTTTATATTTCTCATAAAAAAACAATTACTTAGTTTCTAATAAAAGAATCCTGTTTTTCAGCTTTTCATTCTCCTTCTTCATCTCAATCATATAAAGCGTTAGCTCTTCGATCTTCTCCAGAAGTTTTGCATCCATTGTAGCCATGTCGATTCCATCTTTCACTACTTCTTCGGCCGAAGGAACTCCTGGTAAATGTTTGTTTTTTCTGATATAAGATTCTACTTCACCTAATGAAAGTAATTTGTAATCTTTTGCAAAAACATAGTCAGACCAGTTGGAAGTACCTTTAACTGCTACTTTTACTTTTTCTGTAAGAATACCACTTTCAACATATAGTTTATACCCTGCTGGAGCAGTAACATTTCCAATAGTAGTTACTCCTGCTATTGAAGTTACCCCATCTCCTGTTACTGAAAATACTGAAGTAGATACACCACCTACCACTCTCCATGAATGAATCATATAAGGACCAAACGGGCCTTCAAAAGAATTAATAGTTGTTTGATAAAGATTTCCAGAATTATTTGCCTTCAATTTAAATTCACCTGCTACTCCAGATGGAGGACCTCCCGGAGCTTGAGACGTTAAAATTCCAACCTTTAATTTGGGAATACCATTATCTACAATAGCTGGGCTACCAATGGCTACATTACCATCTCTTGAAAGGTCAACGGTGGAACTTGCACCCAAAGGATTCCAGTCTTGACCAACACTAACATTCGATATACTCACAGCTACTATAGCCGTAAATAAAAATTTTACACTTTTTTTCATAAATAAAAATTTGTTTAGTTGAAAATAAAATAATAAATATACAGTAAAACCAGATTGTTAAAAATGAAAAATGGCTGACTGATTAGGTTAAAGATTAAGAATAAATATGAAAAGTCAAAATAAAGAAATTATAAAGCATAGAATAATGGCATTAATTCGCCTGTCAAAATTTCAAAACTAAGAATTTTCAAAAAATTTCATTTCGCCTAACCGCAAAAATTAATATAAATAATTAAAGAACTTTCATAATTCACCCATTTGGTTGTTATGCGTAGAGCCCGCAATTCCAATATCTTCTTACTATTTTGATATTCTGTACATTGCTCCTCTGAATGAAGTCTTAGCATTGGTAGTCAAGAGTAATAAAATTTTATAGTAAACTGAAAATCAATTTTTTATAAATTTATTTCAAAGCCCATCCTCTAGGAAATGTTATTTTTTCTTTAGATTTTTGAACTATACAAGAAATAACTAATTCTTAAAACTATAAATTATTACTAAATATGAAAAAAGTATTACTAACATTAGGCCTTGGATTTTGTTTTGCATTTGCGAATGCTCAAACTGCAGTTACTCCAATAGCAGGTTATCTTTCTACCAAAGCGGCTATGGACGATATCTCTACTACTACTGAAAATTCAGTTGCTGATCCAAATGCGTCAAATCTTGCAACATCTGCTGGAGCGTGCCCAGGTAGTGGTACAGCAAATTCTGGCGTTTATTGGTGGACAAAAGCTTTAACTGCTGGTTTTCAAGCTTCAAACTCCAGAACTTCTGCTGCTGGGAAACTAACCTATACAATTGACCAAGCTGCCGAAAATGGAACAGGGAATGGCTACCAGCCTGTAGGCGTTGGTTTTGGAGAATATTGTAATGGTAGTACTTTGAGTGCTTATGTATTAGATCTATCTACTACTTCTAAAACAGTAACTTTCGATTTCAAAAACACCAGTGCAACTTACGACTATGTTGTTCAAGTTCAGATGCAAACGGCTGATGGAAAAGTATATGCCATCAACAACGGACAAGTTACAGGTCCAAATCCTAATAATGACTACTTATATACCATACAATTTAATGCTGCAAAAGGTACGACTACTGCATTTTCTCAAAATTTTGCAAATGCTTTACTAGGTGCTTATGGTTCTAACCACACCGCTCCTGTCGCAGCAGATTTTTCTCTTATAAAAGCAATTTCTATTACTGTAGTAAACGCTTCAGTTAATGCTAGTTTTCAACCCTATGCTTTAGCTGCCGCTACCTTTACGATTGACAACCTTAAAATTGGAGATCAAACTACTTTAGGTGTTGCTGCTTCTACAAACGCTGCTCAAGCAAACATCGCTTCTTCTAAACTATACCCTAACCCAGTATCTGAACAAGCTAACGTTGAACTTAAATTAAATTCAGTTTCTGATGTGAAAGTTACTTTATCTGACATCATGGGTAAAGAAGTAATGACTATAGCACAAGGAACTATGGATAATGTAAACGCTCCGATAAACGTAGCAAACCTTAACAAAGGAGTTTATACTGTAAACTACTACATTAACGGTTCTGCTGCTAAATCTGAATTGTTGATGGTGAAGTAATTTCATAGATAAGTTTTAACCTATAAAACCTATTTAGCCTTCTGATTTAATTATCAGAAGGCTTTTTTTAATTGTACAAACAACAATAAGCTTAATGTAAAAATAGAACTAAAGCTACATTCAATATAATTTTATTCAATATAATTTCATTGGACATCCTTATTTAGTATATTTGTTTATAGGTTAAAACAAATTACACATTAAAACAATTAAAAAATTATGAAAAAAACATTACTTTCTTTTTGTCTCTCTGCAGGAGTGATTGCAGGAGCCTTCGCTCAGGTTTGTGCCCCTGGTTATCATACAACCGGCATAGCTGATGATTATAACCAAACTGCGCAGTATGGTACTACGGCAGCTGGGGTTTATTTCTTTGACGGTGTAGGAACTGTAGGCCCACCCAATTGTACTGCACACTCAGTTGCTGCAGACAGAAATGTAACAAATGTTGGAAAAAACAGTCTTACCATGAATCTTCCTTATGGTTGTTATGTTCCTTTTGGATATTCCTTCGGTAAAACAGCTACAGGAGCTCAAGTAACGGTAGACTTAACAACTGATAAAACCTTCTCAATTGATGTTAAGAACCTAGCGGCTGATACGAGTAGTTTAACTTTCAGAATATCTATTGCTGATAGTCTTGGGCATCTAATTGATACATATGCTGCTGCTGGTCCTTCAGGTGCTGGTGGTGGAAACTGTAACAATGCTTATAATTATACAATATCTACATTACCTCTTGCTCCTGGTGCCTCAGCTACATTGAGTGGAACATTTGCTGGTGGTTATACTGCAGATTATTCTAAAACCTTAACTCAAGCAGCTGGAACTTCAGGAACCAACTGTTATTTGAACAATCAGTGTAATTTTGCATTAGTATCTAAAATTCTGTTCATGATCACTAACAGTAAACAAAACACAGCTGATAACTACAATCCATATGCTGCTGGTAATGCTGGTACTGCTATCCTAACAATGGATAACCTTAAAGTAGGCGCTTGTGTTACAGCTACTACTACTGCAATAGACAACTCATTGATCTCTGTTTATCCTAACCCTGCTAAAGAGCAAATTACTATCGATCTTTCTTCTTTAAACAACCCTGCTGATGCTTCTGTAAAAATCATGAACTCAAACGGAATGTTGGTATACGAAGGAAATGCTACTACTATCAATACTTCTTCTTTCAACAAAGGAATCTACTTAGTGCAGGTTTCTGAAGGAAACAAAGTTTCTAACAAAAAGGTAGTGATTGAGTAATCAAAAACTAAAATTCTTTAAAAAGACCCTGCTTCTGGCAGGGTCTTTTTTTTGTTTTCAAAATTCCGTCATTAATGCACGTGTTATGGAATTACCAAAAGAATTCCTATTTTTACACCAGAAGGGGCTATCCTATTTTTAGGAAAATTTATTTTACAACCATTATTAAACATTTTAAGCTATGAAAAAAATCATTCTACTCGTAGGAAGTATGTTTTGTCTTTTCACAATACATGCCCAGACCATTTACAGTCAATCATTTACCGGCACTTCTGTCCCATCCGGCTGGGCTACCCTTTTTTCATCGTTTACATTAGCCAATAACAACAAGCTCCAAGTAACTATGGTGGATTCCACCGGCCCTCAGCAATGGCCACTGGCGGCAAGCCCTGCTGCCAACTGGAGTACTTTTCAACTTACGCTTCCCCAGGAAATCAACATGGCTGCCGGATGTAAATGTGTCACCTTTGATATTGACAACTCCGGGAACCAAGATATGACTATGATTGTACAGGCACATGATGTAAATTATATCGCATACACCAATAATACTTATACTGATGGAACCATCGTGGCAATAGCTGCTGGTTATGTAGGACCGGTAACCGTTAATTTCTCAGGAAAATTTGAAAACCTTTATGGCTGGCCAGTCCCTGGTGGTAAAATAGACAGTACGCATATAACTAAATTTACTTTTCTAATAGCGGGAATTAGTTTACCTGTTCAGCCATTGAATAAAAAATTTAAAGGAAATTTCACTTTAGACAATTTTACCGTTTCAGGTATTTTGGGAGGAACAGAAATTAACATTAAAAAAGGTGGAATCTCCATTCCTAAAGGAGGCACTACATCTTTGCCCAATGTCATATCCGGACTTACTGGTACTGCACAAACCTTTACAATAGAAAACAAAAGCAATATCACGTTAAATGTATCCGCCGTTTCTATATCAGGAGCCAACTCTTCTGAATTTACGCTTACGCCACCTACTCTTCCTGCTACTATTGCTATTGGTTCTTCCACCACGTTCACTGTTGTCTTCTCTCCAACCTCCATCGCAAATGGAAAAACAGTTACTCTGAATATCGCAAACGATGATGCGGACGAAGGTAGTTATGATATCATTATTTCTGCAAATGGCATAACCCCTCCTGCACCAGAAATTAATGTAAAAAAAGGCAGCACTACAATCCTTGATGCAGGTGCAACCACTATCTCTGACGTTGTATCTGGTTCCGCCAGTGGACCGCAAATTTTCACTATAGAAAATACAGGGACTGCCAACTTAAATGTTTTGAGTACTACCTTATCTGGAACAAATTTATCCGAGTTTATACTTATCGGCCCTTCTATACCCGTAATAGCGCCTGGCACATCAACTACTTTCACGATTATCTTCATTCCTACTTCCATCGCCTCTGGCAAAACGGTAACGGTAACTATCTTAAGCGACGATGCAGACGAAGCCAGCTACACTATAGACATCACTGCCAATGGGGTTGTTGCCTCTACCAATAGCGCTCAGGCAGCCATTGCATCTTCCAAGCTCTATCCTAATCCAGGATCCGATCTCGCTACTCTGGAGCTAAACTTATATTCGGTTTCAGATGTAAAAATTACTTTATCCGACATCATGGGTAAAGAAGTAATGACTATCGCACAGGGCTCGATGTCTGTTTTAGCAACAGACATAAATGTTTCTGTTCTTAACAAAGGAATTTATACCGTAAATTATTTCATCAACGGTGCTGCCGCCAAGTCGGAATTGTTGATGGTGAAATAAAGTTAAAAATAGTTTGTCAAAAAAAGGACCTTGATTATAACAAGGTCCTTTTTTTTGACAAAAATTTTAACTTTTCAATTCCTCAAATAAAAACTATCTTTGTTTCCCAATGAAAAGAATCCTGCTTTTTGGTTCCGGCCGTTCATCGCCGGTTTTGATCCAATATTTGTCCGAATGGGCAAAGACAGGCGAATTAATAGTTACAATTGCCGATTTTGTAATTGATCCAAAAAAATCTGTGGAAGAAGTGAAATTCATACAGATCGATATTACGGTCGATACAGAACGACAAAATTTAATCCAGGAATCCGACCTTGTCATTTCATTGCTTCCTGCTTCATTGCATTTATTAATCGCCAAAGACTGCCTGCTCTTTTCCAAACATTTTATCACAGCCTCCTATGCAAGTTCAGAATTAAAAGCACTCGACAAGGAAGCAAAAGAAAAAGGATTGCTCTTCTTAATGGAATCCGGCCTTGACCCTGGCATCGATCATCTTTCAGCAATGAAAGAGATAAACGAGATTAAAGAAAAAGGCGGAAACATCAATTCATTCAAATCCTATACCGGTGGCTTAGTCGCCCCCGAATCTGACGACAACCCATGGAATTATAAAATCTCCTGGAACCCGAGAAACGTAGTACTTGCAGGACAAGGCACGGCTAAATACCTTGAAAACGGGCACTATAAATACCTTCCTTACCACCGCCTTTTCACTACCACAGAAACGATAAGAATAGAAGGCTTTGGCAATTTTGAAGGCTATGCCAACCGTGATTCTTTAAGCTATCTTCCTTTGTATGGATTGGAAAATACCAGCACTTTTATTCGTGGCACTTTACGCAGTCCGGGATTTTGCAGTGCATGGAACCTGCTGGTACAACTAGGCATTACAGATGATTCGTATATAGTGGAAAATGTTGAAGACCTAAGCTGGTACGACTTTACGCTTTCTTTTCTCCAAAATAAAAAAGACAAAAAGATAAATCACCTTCTTGCAGCCCTTATAAATAAGGGCCCCGGAGCACAGGAAATTCATAAACTGAAATGGCTTGGACTTCTCGACAAGAAAAAGATCGGGGTGAAAAATGCCACACCTGCACAATTGCTTCAAAAACTGCTGGAAGAAAAATTAGTCATGCACTCCGAAGACAAAGACATGATTGTGATGCATCATCTCTTTGATTATACGTTTGACAATAAAAAATACAGAAGGACTTCTTCGCTTGTATTAAAAGGCGAAGATAAAATACACACTGCCATGGCAAAAACGGTAGGCCTACCCTTAGGAATAGCTGCCCGTTTAGTTTTAGAAAATAAATTAAAACTCACCGGAGTACAGATTCCTGTGGTGAAGGAGCTTTATGTTCCAATGTTGGAGGCACTTAAAAAATTTGGAATTGAATTTAAAATTTTGAATTATGAGTTATGAGTTCTAAATTCAAAACTAATCAATGTCGTATTTCATAACACTGAAGTTGTTTGTGAAGACACAAACAACGGCTTCGAGAGTTATAAATTCAAAACTCATAATTTACAATTCATAACTATTATAGTATGCGTCGTCCAAGAAGAAATCGTAAAAATTCTGCCATCAGAGATCTGGTAAGAGAACATGAAGTAACAGTGAAAGACCTGATCTATCCATTGTTTCTGACGGGTGGAAGTAAAGTGAGAACAGAAATCGTCTCCATGCCTGGCATCGCTCGCTTCTCTGAAGATTTACTATTGAAAGAAATCGAGGAGTGTATGAAACTTGGCTTGAAAATTTTTGCGCCCTTTCCCAATATTGAAGAAGCCTCAAAAGACAAGTACGCAACCCTTAGTTACGACCGCAATAATATTTACCTGAAGGCAATCAAAAAGATAAAAAAAGAATTTCCAGAAGCAATCCTGATGACGGACGTAGCCATGGACCCTTATAGCTCTGATGGACATGACGGTATTGTTGAAAACGGTGAAATACTAAACGACGAAACCATTGATGTACTTGGCAAAATGGCGCTTGCGCAAGCAGATGCAGGTGCAGACATTATAGGCCCATCCGACATGATGGACGGGCGCATAGGCGCGTTACGCCAGATCCTTGATGAAGCAGGTTTTGAGAAGGTTTCCATAATGGCTTACACCGCAAAATACGCCAGTGCCTTCTACGGACCATTTCGCGATGCGCTCAATTCTGCCCCAAAAGCCGGAGACAAAAAGACCTACCAAATGGACCCTGCCAATCAAGCGGAGGCCTTAATAGAAGCGGAGCTTGACTATCTGGAAGGAGCTGATTTTTTGATGGTAAAACCAGCACTTGCCTATCTGGATGTTATAAAACTTTTATACGATAATTTTGAAGTGCCTATTGCAGCCTACAACGTAAGCGGTGAATACGCCATGGTAAAAGCCGCTGCACAAAACGGCTGGTTAGACGGAGAGAAAGCCATGCTGGAAAGCCTAACCTGCATAAAAAGAGCGGGGGCAAAAGTAATCCTGTCTTATTTCGCCAAAGAATTCGCGCAACTGAACAATTCCAGATAATAAACTGTTTGACTATATAGAATTCGTTATAATTTCGTTACTTTATCTTGGAGTTGCGTATTAAAATTATATTTAAAAAAAGTGAAACGACTTATTTTTCTTGCTTCATTCATTTTTATGGCTGCGTTAATTTCCTACGGGCAATTAACGGTACAGCCTGCAGACCCTGTTACCAATAGCCTAAATTCCATTGTAAAATCCCTTGCGGGCCAAGGTGTGAAAGTGAGCAATATTAGCAGCAATATGTTTGGCAGTTCCTCTGTATACGGTACTTTCTCAGAACCCTCCGGCCAGATAGGAATTAAGAAAGGGTTGCTCATGACTACCGGGTCTATTTATAATGCCGTTGGGCCAAACGACAAGAGTGGTAAATCAACAAGCAATGGCGATCCGGGAGACGCTGATCTTACAAGGCTACTAAATGGAGGTGGCGGTTCCAGTGAAAGAACATTTGATGCCTGCGTTATCGAATTTGATATTACCACAAGCTCTACACAAATACATTTCAATTATATTTTCGGTTCGGAAGAATACCCGGAATACGTGGGACAGTTTAACGACCTCTTTGCTTTTTTTATCAGTGGTCCTGGAATAACGGGCAAACAAAATATCGCGCTTATTCCAGGCACGCCAATACCCGTATCCATCAACAATTTAAATGCCTCGTTGAACAATTCTTATTATAGAAACAATGGGAACGGCCATTTTGGAGGAGGACCCATTTTGCAATACGATGGGTATACCGTAAAACTAAAAGCAACTGCAAATGTTACGCCTTGTCATACCTATCATATAAAATTAGCCATAGCAGATGCGAAAGACGATAAATACGACTCAGGCGTATTTATAGAGGAAGGAAGTCTGACCGGAAGTGACGCCTTAATGATCGGAAATGTTATTGCTCCTGATTCACTTCAGTTGTGTTCGTCTGAACTCCCTGTCACACTTAAAGCAGGAATCCATCCTGTACCGAACTATGAATGGTTTAAAGATGGTGTATTGGTTTTAACTAACAACAGGTATTATGATGTTCTTTCTCCCGGATGGTATGTAGTAAAAGCCTATAGAGACGCTACCTGTTATTGGAAAGATTCCATAAAAATAAAGGTAGATCAGGATTTTACACTCACCACCAGTCCAGACACCTCCATTTGTAAGGGAGGATCTGCTTTTCTAAACGCTGTGGCTTCCGGTGGTACTGGCCCTTACTCTTATTTATGGACTCCGGGAACAAGCTTATCGGACAGACATATAGCCAACCCTATTTCAACTCCTGTAAATACGATCACTTATACTGTTTCTGTAAAAGAGGGAAAATGTTCACACGAAAAAGATATGACGGTTACAGTACTAAAGCCAATAAATCTAAAGACAAACAGTATGGTGAATGGGTGTATTAATGGACCGATCCAGCTCAACGCCTCCGGAGCGGAAAATTATGTCTGGACGCCTGGAGTTTATCTGAACGACTCTGTAATTGCCAACCCAATTGCTACTGTTCCTGTCAACACAATTTTCAAAGTAAAAGGATACAATGCTTGTTTTTCTGATTCAGCCAACATTTTAGTATCTGTTTTTCCTGTTCCACCAGTAAAGGCATACAGCGACACCACTATTTGTTACGGAGGCACAGCCTCTCTTAGTTCAGATTACTTTAGTCAATACCAATATTCATGGGCCCCTGCTTCTACACTGGACGATGCTCAGATTTATAATCCTCAGGCTACTCCCAAAACAAATACAAATTATATTCTAAGCATAAACAATAATGGATGTATCAGAAAGGATACGGTACATGTTTACGTGGAACCAAAAATAACAGCGAAAATATTTTATCCTATTCCTTTTGGTCCGATACCCTGGAATGTACATTTAAGAAACCTCTCTACCGGGGCAGACAGTTACACCTGGTATTTCACCGGATTTAGCAGTACCCAGGTAAAAGAACCGACTATTACCATCACTCAGGAAAACTATTACACGGTAATTTTAGAAGCGCTGAACAATAATGGGTGTGCAGACTATGATACATTAGTCTTGGAAGCTTATAAATTCTTCATCCCCAATCTTATTACACCAAACAACGATGGCAAAAATGATTCTTTTGAGATCACAGGAATTGGGGATCATTTTTCTTTAGAAATATACAACCGATGGGGTGAAAGAATATACAAAAAAGACCATTACCGCAATGAATGGAATGGGGAAGGACTTAGTGATGGTATTTACTATTACCTGATTAATGACCCCCTTTATGAAAAAGATTATAAAGGCTGGGTGCAGTTGCTCCGATAACATATTTATTCCGCAATATTATTTATTAATGTGCTATTTATTAACTTTAATAATCGCTTTTTAGTGAAATTCTAGTTTCTGAAAAGGCATTAAGGCGATATGGGTATTTGTATTATTGTCTAATTTAATCCTCCTTTTATCTCATTTTATAGCTCTAAAACTTGGATTGAATAAAAGGTATTCTATCTTAATACCTAGATGGTCTTTTGACCGTATAACTACCGAAATGAGAAGAAGAATATTATTTCCCCTAACGCTCCTTATCCTGTTTTCTTTGGGAACAAGAACCGAGGCCCAATTCAAAATAGTTGGCTATATACCTAACTGGGTAAATCTAACAAGTTTCAGCGACGGCTTTGATTATACCAGGGTTACGCATTTAAATATCGCTTTTAAGGATCCTAATTCTTCCGGAGATCTTCCTGCCCTTTCAACGGATGAGCTCTATTTAATTAATGCGGCCCATACGAACGGTGTAAGAGTATTGGTTTCGCTTGGAGGTGCCAGCACGGGCACCAATGTGACGCTACAGAACAAGTATTTTAATTTGATAAGCAGTGCCAATGTATCCTCTTTTGCTTCTAAATTGACTCAGTACTGTATTACTAATAATGTTGACGGCATTGATCTTGATCTTGAAGGCAGTGCAATTAATGCCGATTACGGCACTTTCGTTCAGGTCCTTGCCGACTCTCTTCATCCGGCCGGAAAACTAATCTCGGCGGCTTTATCTCAAGGATATGGAGGTGCTGCTGTTCCTAACAGTACGTTCAGCCACTTTGACTGGATAAACATTATGGCCTACGATGCTTGTGGTCCTACCTGGGGAACCCCAGGCCAACATTCCTCTTATAACTTCGCAAATTCATCGCTTACTTATTGGAAGGGCAGAGGATTACCGAAATCAAAAGCAGTGTTGGGAGTTCCCTTTTATGGCTATGGCTTTAACGCCAATTACAGCAGCTCTGCTTATTCCTTTGATTATATTGCTACCACTTACCCTGCAAATACATACGATGATCAAGCCGGCAGCACTATCTGGTACAATGGAATTTCCACTATTATTGACAAAACAACTCTGGCCAAATCGAAAGGTGGCGGAATCATGATTTGGGAGCTTTCTCTAGATGCTACAGGAAATAATTCATTGTTAAAATATATCCGCCAAGTAGCCGGCACCGCTGTAACTTCTGCTATTGACAATACGGTTGAACCAAATTTATCCATCTATCCAAACCCTTCCAACAGACTATTTACAATAGAAGGAATTGATTTAGCTGATGCGAAAATAGAAGTCTATAATTCAATAGGCGAAAAAATAGAATCCACTTTAGATGGAAATTCATTAGATTTGAATAATAAACCTAAGGGCATTTATTTTTTACACATAATAAAAGCAGAAAATATTACTTTAAGAAAGATCGTATTGCAATAATGAATACATTAAACAAGCTCTTCCTAACATTGACCATTTTGTCGGCTGCCTTTGCAGCCCAAGCCCAACCTGACCTGGTGGATACTTCCATGGTTATGGTAAATGCTTCTAATCCTCTCATCTCTTACAACGGGAGAATTGATTACCGAAATAAAAACGATCTTTCCTTCTCCTATCCCGGAGTCTCCATAAAATTAAAATTTACAGGAGATGCTTTTGATATGCTCCTGCAAGACATGGCAATGGAAGATGAACAGCATACCAACTATTTTAATATCATTATTGACGATGGTAAACCTTTCGTTGTAAAAACAAGTAAGAAACAAAAGATCTACTACCTCGCAAGAGATCTTGACTTGCGTGAACATACCATTGAAATAATAAAGCGAACAGAAAGTAGTGTGGGGTCCGTGATTCTTCATGGCTTCCGTCTTCGTCGCGGCAATAAGTTAGTAGCGCTTACTGATATTCCTGAACGAAAAATTGAATTTATAGGAAACTCGATTACTGTAGGATATGGAAATGAAGCAAGTATTGAATCTCCTCCTAAAGGAAATCCATCCACTGGTTTTCGCTCCGTAAATGAAAACAACTATACCGCCTGGGGAGCGCTCACCTGTCGTACTTTAAAAGCACGCTACAGCTGTGTGGCCTATTCCGGTCGTGGCGTATACAGAAATAATACGGGCAGCGAAAACGGCACAATGCCATTGGTATACGATTATGTAAATCCAGATAAAACAGATGCTGTGTGGAACCACCAACGATTTATACCTGATGTAATCGTTGTTGATCTTGGCACAAATGACTTCGCTCCAGGAGTGCCTGATTCTTCTGCTTTCTGCAATGCCTATATTTTATTTATAGGAAAATTAAGAGGCATTCACCCACAAGCAAAAATTATTTGTGCTGTTGGTAATATGCAATCCGACTACTGGCCGGAAGGCACGAAAAGCTGGACAAGAATGAGAAGTTTTATGAATTCGGTTGTGAAAGAAGTAAATAAAAAGGGAGATGCGGCTGTATATTATTTTGAATTGACACCTCAATCTCCACCTTATGGAGAAGACTGGCATCCAAGCAATGCTACGCATAAAAAAATGTCGGAAGCGATTGTTCCTTTTATAAAAACGATTACGGGTTGGTAATAATCGTTTCGCCCTTCATGATTCTGCTGAGGACTCCCTCTTTTAAAGCGTAAGTAGAAACCCGAAGCCGTTTCATGCCATAGTGATCTATAATATGCCAGATCAGTACAGAAGCCACTACAATCATGTCTACACGCAATTCTATCATACCCGGAATTTCCATACGTGAAGCACGGTCATTTTTAATAATTTCCTTGCACAAGGCTAACAGGTCTCCTAATTCAATTTCATACTCCTTCTTCGTTTCAACAGCATGACCTGAACCTCTTTTCTTCAGATCTATTTCACTTAACGTCTCAAACGAACCCGCCGAACCAATAATGGTCTTAGTAGGAAATTTTACCAAAGCAGTACCAAGCGACTCTAATTTTCCGGAAAGATATTCATGAAGGGCCTTGATCTCCTCTGGCTTTATAGGATCGGATTTTTGAAAAAGCTCAATTAGCCGCTGACCGCCTATTTCAAAACTTTTTTTCCAGAAAATGATTTTTTCATTTGCTATTATAAATTCGACACTCCCTCCTCCTATATCAACAATAAGCGACTTTCCCTCTCCAAGATTTAGTGCTTCTTTTACTCCAAAATAAATCAACTCTGCTTCTCTATCGCCCGAAATAATAGTGATCTCAATACCGGTAGCCTCTTTTATTTTTTCCGAAAGCTCCATTCCATTTCTTGCATTTCGGAACGCGCTGGTAGCAGTGGCATAAATTCTTTCAGCTTGATGTTCTTCGATTTTATTCTTGAAATCCTTCATTGTAGTAAGCGCACGCACACAAGCCTCTTCAGAAATAAAACCCTGATTGATTCCTCCTTTACCTATTCGAACAGGAATTTTTTCTGAATAAACAGGTTGAATTCTTGCACCCTCTGTATCTGCAATCAGCAAATGAAAAGTATTTGTACCAAGATCAACAATGGCAATTCGTCCGGATTTCATAGATTTCGAAATATACGAATATTTTAATTGTACTATTTAAAAAAAGATTACCTTCAACTTTAAAATTCAAGCTCAACTTTTAATGACTGACGCCATCTACAATCCGGAATTTGTAAAAAAATTATTCAATCGAATGTCAGGCTCATACGAAAGAATGAATTATATCACCTCTTTTGGATTCTCGATTTTTTGAAGAAAACAATTTCTATCCTCCTTTCCAACCAATAAATTGCCTGGTGTACGTAGGTGTCCCAAACTTTTATTTCTAAAGTAAAAATTTTCCTTTACCTTAATGGGGTAATTTGCAAAATACATGAACAAAGAAAATTCAAAACACAACCTCCTTCAAGAGAAAAATACTAAAGCCCTCTTAGGTGGTGGCAAAGACAAACAAGACGCCCAACATAAAAAAGGGAAACTCACTGCACGAGAGCGCGTAGAAATTTTGGTAGACGAAGACTCCTTCGAAGAAATGGGGAAATTTGTCACCTCCCGTTCTACCGATTTTGCAACGGGCACAGAAGAGATTTTAGGTGATGGCGTGATTACCGGCTATGGCACAGTAGAAGGAAGATTGATCTATGTTTATTCGCAAGATTTTACTGTATTCGGAGGATCTTTATCCGAAGCACACGCAGAAAAAATTTGTAAGGTAATGGACCTTGCTATGAAAACCGGAGCCCCGCTTATCGGGCTGAATGACTCTGGTGGAGCCAGGATCCAAGAAGGGGTGGTTTCCCTTGGCGGATATGCCGATATCTTTTACAGAAACACATTAGCTTCGGGTGTGATACCTCAACTCTCCGCAATTATGGGCCCTTGTGCGGGTGGAGCAGTTTATTCTCCAGCACTTACGGATTTCATATTAATGGTAGAAAACACTTCTTACATGTTTGTGACGGGCCCGAACGTTGTAAAAACGGTTACGCACGAAGAAGTCTCTTCCGAAGAATTAGGTGGTGCAGAAACACACAGTACGAAAAGTGGCGTTACGCATTTCTCCTGTAGCAATGATGTAGACTGTATTAAACATATTAAAAAATTATTAAGCTATATACCTCAGAACTGCGAGGAAGAATCTCCTGCCTATGAATATGAAATAAAAGAGAATGAATCGGCAAGTGTATTGGATTCAATCTTACCTGAAAACCCCAACCAACCTTATGATATGAGGGAAGTTATTTCTGGAATCACGGACCATGATTCTTTTTTTGAAGTTCATAAAAATTTTGCGGAAAATATTGTGGTTGGTTTTGCCCGGTTGGCCGGAAAAAGTATTGGCATTGTTGGCAATCAACCTGCTGTGCTGGCAGGAGTGTTGGATATCAACTCTAGCAATAAAGCTGCTCGTTTCGTAAGATTTTGTGATTGTTTTAATATTCCACTGCTGGTACTGGTAGATGTGCCGGGGTTTTTACCTGGCACTCAACAAGAATGGAACGGAATTATTTCAAACGGCGCAAAACTACTGTACGCATTTTCAGAAGCTACTGTACCGAGAATTACCGTTATTACCCGCAAGGCCTATGGCGGGGCCTATGATGTAATGAATTCGAAACACATTGGAGCAGACCTTAATTATGCCTGGCCTTCTGCTGAGATTGCAGTAATGGGGGCAAAAGGTGCTGCAGAAATCATCTTCAAAAAAGAGATTGCTGAAGCCAAAGATCCTCAGGAAAAACTTCAGGAAAAGATTGATGAGTATACGTTAAAATTTGCAAACCCTTATATAGCAGCAGGTCGGGGGTATATTGATGAAGTGATTCTTCCTTCAGAAACGCGCAAAAAATTAATTACTGCCTTTGGAATGTTGAAAAACAAAGTTGCCAAACTTCCCCGAAAAAAGCATGGGAATATTCCATTATAAAATTTGAATTCCGTTTGGCAAACTCTATCTTTGAGCAAGTATAAAATTTGATAAATTAACATAAGAAATGAGTGCAGAAAGTTTAAAATTTTTAGAGCAATACATCAACAATGCGGCGCCAACCGGATTTGAAACTTCCGGACAAAAAATGTGGCTGGATTATGTCCGTCCTTTTATCGACGAATATATTACAGACACTTATGGCACTGTAGTAGGTGTAATTAACCCCAAAGCAGAATACAAAGTCGTAATCGAAGCGCATGCGGATGAGATCTCCTGGTTTGTAAACTACATTACCAAAGAAGGGTATATCTATCTGAAAAAGAATGGTGGTTCTGACCATGCCATTGCCCCTTCCATGCGCGTAAATATTCATACTGAAAAAGGAATTGTAAAAGGAGTTTTTGGCTGGCCCGCGATTCATGTGCGTGATGGCGAGAACGACAAACCCCCTACAATGAAAAATATTTTTCTTGACTTGGGTTGTGAATCAAAAGAAGAAGTGGAAGCACTTGGCGTACATGTAGGAAGTGTAGCCACTTTCGAAGACGAGTTCATTACCTTAAACGACAGATTTTTTCTTGGCCGTGCACTTGACAACAGAATCGGTGGTTATATGATTGCTGAAGTTGCCAGAAAATTAAAAGAAAATAAAATAAAACTTCCTTTCGGATTATATATTGTCAATGCCGTTCAGGAAGAAATAGGACTGCGTGGCGCAGAGATGATTGCTCACAGAATAAAACCTGATGTAGCGATTGTTACCGACGTTTGTCACGACACACAATCTCCAATGTATGACAAGAAGACAAGTGGAGATCTCTCTTGTGGCAAAGGCCCGGTGCTTACCTACGGACCTGCGGTTCAAAATAATTTATTGAACATGGTCATAGAGGTGGCCAATAAAAATAAAATTGCATTTCAGCGCGCTTCTGCTTATAGAGCTACGGGCACTGATACAGATGCTTTTGCATATTCGAACGCAGGTGTGGCTTCCGCTTTAATTTCACTTCCGTTAAAATACATGCACACCACTGTAGAAATGGTACATAAGAATGATGTAGAAAATATTATTACACTTATGTATGAATTTCTGGTACAACTCTCAGAAGGACATGATTTTAGATATTTAAAATAAAAGCTTTTAATAATTTTATTTATATTTAAGCCTTCGGGCCAAAGAAATAGACTGAAGTTGTTTGTGAAGACACAAACAGAGGCTTCACATTCAATTAAAATTACAAACAGGTGAGAATCGTCCTTATTATTTTACTGATTGGTATAGCTACACTTGCAGGCGGCCTTTACGGAGCGTTGTTTGATCAAATTACCTATACGATAAGTCCTGAATTTTTTACTAAAATGCGCTTTCCGCAATATGAAATAACCGGAGACGTAAATGAACGTTGGGAAGCAGCAAAGATGGGTTTCCGAAATGCATGGGGAGTTGGATTAGGATTGGGATGTTTTCTTTCTGTTGCAGGCCTTTTACATTCTGATAACAAAAAAATGTTTTGGTCCACCTTAAAATCTTTTGGCATTGCACTCTTCTTAAGTTTTTTCTTTGGTATGATTGCGTTCTTATTTGTAGAGCCAGTCATGGATAAAATAATCAGCATGAATAATTATAGCTATGTCGGCGGCACCATTGGAATGTTTCTGGGGCTTGGCTGGCAGGTACTCAATAATCGTCGTAAAGAACAAAAATAAACTTCAACTAATTATGTCAAAACCAACACAATTAAATTCCTGGAATCGTTTAAAAGAACATTATAACCATATCTCTTCCCAACAGATGAAAGATATGTTTGCAGGAGATAAAGACCGCTTCAACAAATTTTCATTACAGTTTAACGACATATTACTTGATTATTCTAAAAACAGGATTAACGAAGAAACACTGCAACTGTTACTTTCTTTAGCACAGGAATCAAATTTAAAAAACGCCATCAACGATATGTTTGGTGGAGTGAAAATCAACAACACTGAAAACAGATCTGTATTGCACATTGCGTTGCGCAACCGCTCTGATTCACATGTTACCGTGGACGGAGAAGATGTCATGTTAAAAATTCGTCCGGTACTGGAAAAAATGAAAGGCTTTTGCAATAGTGTAAGAAGCGGCGAATGGAAAGGCTATACAGGAAAATCTATTACTGATGTTGTGAATATAGGAATCGGCGGCTCTGACCTTGGCCCCTACATGGTAACAGAAGCCTTGAAACCATACAGCAAAAAAGGCCCAAAAGTACATTTTGTATCCAACGTTGACGGCACGCACATTGTAGAGACGCTTAGCAGCCTTGATCCGGAAACAACATTGTTTATCATCGCCTCTAAAACATTCACCACTCAGGAAACTATTACCAATGCTGAAAGTGCGCGAGATTGGTTTTTGAAAAAAGCGCAGAACAAATCACATGTTGCAAAACATTTTGTAGCACTTTCAACAAATGCAAAAGAAGTAGGCGCTTTCGGCATCGACACCAATAACATGTTTGAGTTCTGGGACTGGGTAGGTGGTCGTTATTCTCTATGGTCAGCCATTGGACTTTCGATTGCAGTTAATATTGGTTTTGATAATTTTGAAGAACTACTTACAGGAGCCTACGAGATGGATGAACATTTCAGAACTACTCCCTTCGAAAAAAATATTCCTGTTATTCTCGGTGTGCTGGGTGTTTGGTACAATAATTTCTTTGATACAGAAACGCACGCCATTCTTCCTTATGACCAATACATGCACCGTTTCCCTGCCTACTTCCAACAAGGTGATATGGAGAGCAATGGCAAAGGGGTAACCAAACAAGGTGAAAGTATAAATGATTATTCTACAGGACCTATTATTTGGGGAGAACCAGGCACTAATGGTCAGCATGCTTTCTATCAATTGATTCATCAGGGAACAAAATTAATTCCATGCGATTTTCTCGCTCCAGTTGTTTCTCAAAATCCGGTTGGCGATCACCATGCAAAATTGCTTGCCAACTTCTTCGCTCAAACGGAGGCCCTGATGAAAGGGAAAACTTATGATGAAGCAAAAACTGAATTAGAAAAAGAAGGGTTAAGTGGTAAAACACTGGAAGATCTTCTTCCACACAAAGTATTCAGTGGTAATCGTCCTACGAATTCTATTATGTTTAAAAAATTAACTCCAAACGTATTGGGCGCTCTTATCGCCATGTACGAGCATAAGATCTTTACACAGGGGGTAATCTGGAATATAAACTCTTTCGATCAATGGGGCGTGGAACTTGGAAAACAACTCGCTAAAAAAATACTTGGTGAACTAACCGATAGCAATACAGTCATCTCCCACGATGCTTCTACGAATGGGCTGATTAATTATTACAAAGGGAACAGATAGAAGGGAACAGATAGAACGGAACAGGCAGAAATGGGAAGAGTAGTTTATTGTACAACAGTATTACTTGTATTTGCAATAAATACTTTGGCTCAAAATCTTGTAAGCAATCCAGGCTTTGAAGAAAACAGTGGTTGCCCTGAACGCAACGGAGATATAAAAAAATGCATCGCCTGGAGCACTACTGCATCAGGATCTACACCTGATTATTTCAATAGCTGTTATACAAATGGCAGTACGCCAGGTGTAGAAATTGGTATACCTGAAAATTCTGAGGGAGTCAGAGCGCCTGTTTCAGGGGATGCTTATGCCGGGCTTGCACTATTTTTTAAAAAAAATTACTACACAAGAGAATACCTGCAAAACAACCTAACAAGTCCCTTAGAAAAAGGTATCAAATATAAAATCAGCTTTTACATTAGCCTCTCCGACAGTTCAGAATTTATCTCCGACCACATTTCTGTTGGATTTTCTGTAATGCCCAATGGCATGATGGTAAACCCTCCTGAACTGCTTTTAACTGCTCGTCATCTGGTCACCATCAAAAACAAAGAGGCACTAAGTGATAAAAAATGGACCAGGGTAGAGGCTGAATACACCGCCAGCGGTGGAGAAGAGTATATGATTCTTGGTTCATTCAGAAGCAACATGACGGAAAAGGAATTTAAGAAAAAAATTAAAAAACCAATACTAAGTTGCAAAAACAATGAATGTGCGGCTTATTATTTTATTGATGACGTTTCGCTGGAACAAATTCCTTCAGGAAAAACCAATCCAAAGTTTAGATAATCCGAAATGACTAAAGCTTTTATTTTTGGAAAATTTTTACCTTTCCATAAAGGCCATGAGGCAATGATAAACTTTGCGCTGTCAAAATGCGATTATTTAACTGTATTGATATGCTGCAGCGACAAAGAAAGCATTCCTGACTCAATCCGATTGTCATGGCTTAAAAATACATTTCCCGAACAGCCAAAACTGTATTTTGAAATTTTCAATTACAATGAAAATGAATTCCCCAACACTTCTGTTTCCTCACACGAAGTTTCAAAAATTTGGGCAGCAAAATTCAAACTCCTTTTTCCTGACTATTCTTTGCTCATTACTTCAGAACCTTACGGCGATTTTGTTGCTGAGTTTATGTCTATAAAACATCTTGCTTTTGATCTTGACCGAAAAATTATTCCTATCTCGGCTTCCCAAATAAGAGAAGACAGCTATACAAACTGGTCCTTTCTACCAGATCAGGTAAAACCTTTCTTCATTAAAAAAGTAGTCCTGCTTGGATCAGAATCAACAGGCAAAACCACTTTAACAAAAAAACTAGCTGCCCATTTCAACGCCTCCTATGTACTGGAAGAGGCCAGGGAAATTATTAAAGATTCAAAATCGTTCAGCATAGAAAATTTGTATTCTGTAGCAGAAGAACATTCTAAAAAAATAGAAAAGGAAATCCTTGCTCAAAACCCTTTGCTGATAATAGACACAGATGTTCACATTACTCAATCTTATG
>JANYCO010000548.1 GCA_025360235.1 Cytophagales bacterium | reverse complement strand
TCAACTCCTGCTTGGTCAATGGTTTATTGGATTTGCAGGAAGCAAACAGCAAAACCAAAGAGAGGAAAACAGCTAACAATATTCGCATAAATCAGATTTAGTAAAGTCAAAGATATTCTAAGTTACTCATTTTGGAGGAAGATACAAAAGTATTAGCTGTCAGACGGCTATACGCGCAGAGAACATATCGTCAGACAACTTTAATCATGTTTGGTGTGCTATTCGATATCGAAAAAAAAGCCGCTCGAATAATAAAATTCAAACGGCTAGCTTGTTGAGAGTACTTTACAAGAATTTTGAATTTTGCCCAATTCATTCACCTTAAGTAAAATACCCTTTGCCTATCAAAACTACGCTCATTTAACTGTCCAACCAATAGCCATTTTTAGTCATTTTAACTACCTTTAACACTTAAACGCCAACAGTAAAAATAATAAAGCTATGGAATCTTTCGAAGACGAAGAGGTTAAAAAAAATTATCGCCATTTATTTACTGAATTATCGTCTGTGTTTTCCTTAAATTCTTCCAATGAAACATTGGTCAGTAGAAAGGAGCTCAGCTTACTAAAAAATCCCAATTTTATAGATTTTGTAAATTCCAGTCCTGGCATTACTGCTATAATTGATTTTCAGATCGAAGGGTATTTATTCATGAGTGATAATGTGAAAGAATTTTGGGGTTACAAATCCGAAGATTTTATAAAGTATGGGATGGTTAAAACAATAACCATATTTCCTGTCCCTCAAAATGAAATTCTAATTAATAAAATAATACCACTCATGTTTGAATATTTTTCCCATTATGCAGAAACTGGAAATGCTCAAGATATAAGAGTGTCCTACAATACGAAAGTAATACGAGCAGACGGCAGCATGGGATGGTACTTACATCAAATTAAAATTTTGCAATCGGATGAAAATAATAAGCCACAGTTTGGATTAAAATTAGTAACCGATATAAGTGATTTCAAAAAAGACGAAGCAATTGATCTGGTGATCTCTAAAAAAGATGATAACGGAATTTTTAAAAAGATTTTTTCGCAAACCTTTGTCAGTGACAAAAAGGACTTCAACATCTCAGAAAGAGAAATAGAAGTTCTGGCACTTATAGGAGCTGGGAAATCGAGCAAAGAGATTGCGGATCTTCTTTTCATCAGCGAACATACAGTTAATAACCACCGAAAAAATATGATCCGTAAATTAGATGTAAAATCAACCGGAGAAATTGTAAAGAAGGCTATAGCGTACGGGATTATCTAGTAGAGACGCATAATGCATCTCTAGCCATAGTTGTCAGACGGCTCTACGCATATGCCGTCAGACAACTATGACGGGCAAAATTATATTGATTTGATCATCTCTACGAATTTCATTTTGGAAATTGGTTTTATAATGAAGTCTGAAACTTCTGAAATTTCTTTAGCTCTTTTTAGGTCGTGGGGGGAAATAGAAGAAGAAATAATGTAAATGGTGATTTTTTTACCGAGTTTTGGTTTCAACAGAATATATTCTTCCAAAAATCCCCATCCGTCAAGAATGGGCATGCTAAGGTCTAAAAGTATTATTTCAGGTAGCTGAGAAAGGTCGTTTGCATTTTTCTCCAAAAACTCAATAGCGGATTTCCCATTTCCAAAAACACTTATTCGATCAACTAGTTCCGTTTCTTCAATAATTATTTTTGTCAGGAAGACATAGACATCATCATCGTCTACCAATAAAATATTTTTTAATTGATTCATGGCTTAATGTTGATTTATAAATTCAATGTAAAATGTACTCCCAATATTCTCCTCACTTTCCACCCAAATTCTTCCTCCCATTGCTTCCATTTGAGCTTTTGTCATGTACAACCCAAAACCTTTTGCCTTTGGATGTTCATGAAAAGTTTTCCTTATTTTAAATAGATTGTTACTGTGTCTTTTTAAATCTATCCCCAATCCATTGTCCTTAACAGTAAGTATTACACTACCGTTTTCTTTTTTTGTTTGAAATATTATTTTTGGACTTCGTTCAGGGGAGGAATATTTTAACGCATTGCTAAGAAGGTTCTGAACGATGCTATTAAGATATTTAGAAGGGAAATGAAGATTAGGTGCTCCGGTGAAATCGGATTCAATAATGGCGCTGGAATTAATAATTTCTCCGTTTAACAACTCCATGCTTTTTTTAAGCGTTTCTTCAAAATTTATTTTTTCAGAAAGAATTTCACTATCATTCATTATCTGAATAGATTCAACCAATTCATCAAACGTTTCGTTGAGGTTAGAGATTACAGGTTTTAACTTCTCAATAAATAACGCCTTTTCATTTTCGTTTTTACTTGTTTCCAGAAAATTTACCAGCATAGATAAGTTTACTAAGGGGCCACGTAAATTATGAGATACAATATTGCAAAAGTCTACAAGCTGTCTGTTTTGTAATTTTAAAACATCTGTATTTTTTTCAATAATTTTTTCTACTTCCTTTATTTTAGACACATCCCGAATAGTGGCTTGTAAATTTTTTACACCATATATGGAAATAGATGTCAACAAGATATGTGAATGAAAGCTTTCCCCATTGACCTTTACATGTACAAATTCGAAATTGTGCGATCCGTTTTTTAATGCTAAAGCATTCATCATTTTTGCCTTCTCACTTGAAAGTTGACCATCTGGCTGATATTTTGGCGAAAAATCCTGCGGTCCAAATTGAATAAAATCTTCCTCACTTTGCACTCCAAAGAGTTCCAATGCGGATTTATTTGCTGAGGTGAAGTAATCATTTTTTTCTGGTTCAATAGTAGTTAACGCATCTTTATTGGATTCAAATAAAATTCTATACCGCTCCTCACTTGCGGATATTGAAGTCAACATGGCATACAAAAGTACTGCTACTAAAATAAATGTTAACGAAAAAGAACTCAATGCATTTATGGGAGAATACCCTGGGCCTATTGAAGCAGGCAGAGAATTGGTCAATTCCAAATAGACAAGTAAAAGACACCAAACAGTTGTTAGAATTGCAAAAAAAACTGCTGGCCTACCACCAAAAATACTTCCTACAAACATTATTACTACACAAAATACTACCGCATTTTGCCCCTTAAGTCCTTCGAAAAATAAAGTGACAAATGCTACTGTCGTCCAGAAAAAAAAGGATAAGCCCCAGCCAACTACGTTTAATTTCTCTTTTTGTAACAAATAATAAAAGGTAAACAAAACGGAATATACTATAAAATTAAAAATGAGTGTAACAATGATTTTATTTTTAGGTTCAAAGAAAGAGGCTATAAAAGCAAAGGTTACCATTATTAGCATTGTCCATAGTACCCTTTTTAAGAATTTTATCTTGCTAATTTTGGTTTGCTTCGAAATAATATTTGTTCTCCCCAAAAGTATACTTTTCAGTTGATGAAATAGTGATGAGTTATAGCTTTCCGATTGAGAATCCATTTTAAGAGAATTAAGGAGATTAAATTTATATAAAGAGACAAACTAAAGCAAGTAAATTGTTTATAAAATGGCCATTTCCCTTCTCCCCAATTTGTATGCATAATCTGCTTGGCCCCCTTTTTAATTCAAACCTAATATAATTGACAGAGCCCAAGGTCTAAACCATGGGCTCTGTCAATTAGGAAGCATAAATATTTATGTAATGCCACAACTCCTTCTCAGGACTCAATACTAAAATCTCACTACTATATATGTATCGCTCTATTCTCCGTAGCTGCCAAACAAGCTTCTTTGAATGACTCTGTATACGTTGGATGTGCATGACTCATACGCGCTATGTCTTCTGCAGAAGCGCGGAACTCCATGGCAACAACAGCTTCTGCGATCATATCCGCAGTACGCGGTCCGATCATGTGCACACCTAAAATTTCGTCTGTGGTTTTATCAGCAAGCACCTTTACAAATCCGTCTATGTCCATACTCGCGCGCGCACGGCCTGATGCTTTGAAAGGAAAGCTCCCTACTTTGTAGGCACGGCCTTGTTCTTTTAATTGCTCTTCAGTATAACCTACAGCGGCTACTTCCGGCCATGTGTATACCACTCCCGGAATTAATAAATAATTGATATGTGGTTTTTGTCCTGCTAATTGTTCTGCTACCAAAGTACCTTCTTCTTCCGCCTTGTGCGCCAGCATCGCTCCTTTAATTACATCACCGATTGCATAGATGCCTGGAGTGGAAGTTTCCAGATGATCGTTTACCGCTATCTTTCCTCTCTCGTCCAGCTTCACTCCAGCGTTTTCAAGACCAAGGCCTTCTGTGTATGGTTTTCTTCCTGTAGAAACCAAACAGTAGTCGCCTTTAAATTCGGTTACTTTTCCTGATTTATCTTCTGCAGTAATGATTACTTCATTTCCTTTTACTAAAGCACTTGTTACTTTATGATTGAAGAAAAATTCAAAGCCAATTTTTGCCAACGATTTCTGAAGTTCTTTCCCAAGCGATTTGTCCATGGAAGCAATAAGGCCATCCATAAATTCAAGTACCGTTACTTTCGCACCAAGTCTTGCGTATACAGAACCAAGTTCTAATCCAATTACACCGCCACCAATAACGATCATGTGTTTTGGAATTTCGGTCATTTCTAATGCTTCTGTAGAAGTGATGATTCTTTTCTTATCAATCGGTACAGTTGGCAACGATATTGGTTTAGAACCAGTAGCGATAATCGTTTTATTGGTTTTTATTTCTTTTGTTGAACCGTCCACTGCAGTTATTTTGATTGTGTTTTTATCTACAAAAGAACCTACTCCTGTAAGCACATCAATTTTATTTTTCTTCATCAAATAAACAATCCCATCGCCGGTTTGTTTCACCACCTCCCGTTTACGTTGAATCATCTGAGCCAAATTCACTTTCAAATCTTTTAATTCGATACCATGCGTTTTAAAAGTATGAGCAGCGTTGTGATAATGCTCAGAAGAATCGAGCAACGCTTTGGAAGGAATACATCCTACGTTCAGACAGGTTCCGCCCAACACTGGGTACTTTTCAATTATGGCCGTTTTCATACCTAATTGTGCACAGCGGATTGCCGCTACATATCCTCCGGGGCCTGAGCCAATCACAGTTACATCGTATTGCATATTAATATTGGTTTTGTTGATTTTGTTGTTGATACGGACTAATACTTTTTTGTATATTTTTAAGATTGGGCAAGGTGAAAGGATTTTCTCTTGAATACCGCATGAACCTTTTCCAATCCTTCACCACAATTGCACTCTCCTCTGTCTTGTCATAATAAATTAATTCACCGGTTCCCATGTCAAAAATCAACTGCATGAAATATACTTTCTTCTCATAGTCATTCAGATTTCCACCTGAAGTGCCTATAAACGACTGTCCGCGTGCAATAGGATCCAAATAGGGAACAACACACAAGTACGCAAATGCAGTATCTCTGCTATAGGTTTTCGCTGCAATTTCCACTGGGTTACTCAATTGATAAAGACATAAAGAATCATATTCCTTTACTATGTAACTATAGGATTTGTATTGTTTATTGACAATGTTAGAATCTACCATCAGGTTTCTTCTGGCAAGCGTTCCATTGTTTTGCTGGATTTTCAATTCGTAATCACGGGTAGAAAATTTCGGGTTTGATAATTTCTCTTTCATTAAAGACGACATGAATTGTACAGCACAGATGAAATCAAATTCATTAGGAATAGAAGCCGGTGTGTAGAAAGAGTATAAGGCAATTGATCTGAATTTTTCGATCAGCTTTAATTCAAAATACCCAAACTCCTTTCTTCGCATCAATTCATTGCGCAAACCATAGACATTTAAAGTGTCTGGTTTTAAATGATACATTTGAACATTTTCATTCACGCGCAAAGATGTATAGTCAAGGGTGATATAAGAATGCGAAGTATCAGAAGTAGACAAAGCCTTACATTCGTCAAATGTCTTGAATTCTATGGGCTGACTTGTTTTCCAAAAATTAGTTGTTGTCTTTCTTAATAAATTATTGGTATAGGTGATCAACGATTTATACCTTTTGGTTTTTTCAACGTCCTTTTTTATTCTTTTTAATACATCCGGATCTTCTTCCTGAAGTATTACTATTAATTTTCTATTGGTCAACTTAGCTGCATCACGCGAAGAAAACTCAAACATTTGCGCTCTTAATGCAACCGAAGAAGCTATTGAAATCAATAAGAATAAATAAACCTTTTTTAACATACCAACGAGTGCCACGCACTTAAAATTTAAACACCCAATAACAATCTTTGTGGATCTTCCAGTAATTGTTTTACTCTTACCAAAAATCCAACCGACTCACGTCCGTCAATGATTCTGTGGTCATAAGATAAGGCAACATACATAATAGGACGAACTACAACCTGTCCGCCTTGCACTACTGCTCTCTCCACAATGTTGTGCATTCCAAGAATTGCAGATTGTGGAGCATTAATAATTGGAGTGGAAAGCATAGAACCGAAAATTCCTCCGTTGGTGATGGTAAATGTTCCTCCCTGCATTTCTTCAATAGAAAGTTTATTGTCACGAGCTTTCAAAGCAAGTCTCACTACTTCTTTTTCTACCTGATCAAAACTCAATGTCTCAGCATTTCTAATCACTGGCACAACTAATCCTTTCGGAGCCGACACCGCAATAGATACATCACAATAACTGTTAAACACTATTTCTTCTCCATCAATGAATGCATTCACTGAAGGGAATTCCTGAAGTGCTACGCAACACGCTTTAGTGAAGAAAGACATAAATCCAAGTCCTACCTGATGTTTCTCTTTGAAGGCATCTTTATATTTTGCTCTGAGATCCATAATTGGTTTCATGTCCACTTCGTTGAAAGTAGTTAACATCGCAGTCTCATTTTTCACTGCCACCAATCTTCGAGCAACCGTCTTTCTGAGACTAGTCATTTTTTCTCTTCGCTGACTTCTTGCACCTGTTGTGCTTGGTGCTTGGTTGTTAATGCTCAGTGGCACTTCAGATTTTTTATTATTTGTCTGTGCATTTAAGGCATCCTCTTTGGTGATTCTGCCGTCTTTACCTGTACCTAAAACTTCTTCTGTTTTAATTTCTTTTTCAGAAAGAATTTTGTTGGCAGCAGGAGAGGCCGTTCCTTTTGCATAATTAGTAGTAGTTTGTTCTTTCGTTACAACCACTTCTTCTTTTTTAACTTCAGTAGTTTTTTTCTCCGCTCCACCACTTTTAGATTCGATCTCGCAGATCATTCCTCCAATTGGAACTACATCGCCTTGCTTAGCAATAATAGTCAAGATACCCGCAGTTTCGGCAGTAACTTCAAAAGTAGCTTTATCGGATTCCAGTTCGCAGATTACTTCTTCTGCGTTTACATAATCTCCATTATTTTTATTCCATTTTCCAATCGTTACTTCGCTAATAGACTCACCTACCGTTGGAACTTTCATTTGTTTGATGCTCATGTTTTTTTTGTTTAATGTTGAAGGTGAGAGGTAAAAGGAAAGAAGATTAACTTCTCACCTTTTACCTCTCACTAAATTTTACCAAAGTACTATATCATATTCCGCCTTAAAGGCATGTTTCACAAGTTCTTTTTGAGACTCGTTGTGTGCTTTCAAATAACCTACTGCAGGAGACGCTGCTTCATCACGTGCTATAACTTGAATTTGAATACCCGTGTGATACAATCGTTTCAAGATAAAGCCCCAGGCGCCCATG
>JANYCO010000530.1 GCA_025360235.1 Cytophagales bacterium | reverse complement strand
CTTCAACATACCGGTGATAATAGAACAGGAGAAGGAGATGGAGACGATGAAATGATATTAGCCAATATGGATCTTGTCGATTCGGACATTACCGATATTTTAATACTTGTTTCGATACACCATGCAAAATTAAGAGAACATCATTTCGGACAACTTAAAAATGCTTTTATAAGATTATACGATGTAGATAATAAAAAAGAAATTCTTAGATACACCTTGGAAGATAAGTTTCAGAATTGTACGGAAGTAGAATTTGGGAAATTTCAAAAGATAAATAATGAGTGGAGGTTCTTAGCATTAGGAAATGGCTTCACTAAAGGATTGCAAAGTTTTGTAGATATGTACGCTTAATTAATTTTTATAATCACTATGTCAATAAATTTAAAAAAAGGAAGTTCTTTTAATCTCACTAAGGAAGAACCTACGTTAAAAAAAGTAATGATAGGTCTCGGTTGGGACGTGAGCAATCAAAGTATTGATCTGGATGCTTCAGCTTTTATGGTAGGAAGCAACTTAAAATTACCGGCTGAAGAATATTTCATTTTTTACAACAATCTAAAATCTCCTGATGGTGCAGTGCAACATACTGGTGACAACAGAACTGGAGAAGGAAGTGGAGACGATGAAATGATTTTGATTAATCTCGATCTTATTAATCCTTTAATTTCCGAAATTACGTTTATTGTAACCATTCACGATGCAAAGTCAAGAGGACACCATTTTGGAATGCTTCAAAACGCTTATATCCGATTGTATGATGTGGATAGTAAAAGAGAAGTTTTACGCTATACGCTCGATTCTGAAAGAGGTAAAAACTACGATATGGAATTTGGGAAACTCCAAAAATCTAACAATGAATGGAAGTTTGTTGCCATAGGAAATGGTGGTGAAAAGGGCTTGCAAGGCTATGTAGATATTTATGCTTAATTCTCGGCACAGTTATTATAGTAAGAAAGTCAGAAAAAAAAATTGTAAACGATGAATCCGGCAAAAAAAACAGGAATTAACTTAGAGAAAGGAAGTAAAATTTCTCTTGTTAAAGAAAATAGAAAATTGGAACAAGTTTGCATCGGTCTCGATTGGGGTGCTATCAAGAAAAAAACATTAGGATTGTTCACCGTCGAAACGGCCGTGGACTTAGATGCCAGTGTAGCAATGTTTGATGAGAATAGCAAAAAAGTTGATGTGGTTTTCTTCAACCGATTGGTTTCAGCCGATGGGTCTGTTCGTCACAGTGGCGATGACCGTAAAGGGGATTCTGTTGCTGATAATCTGGACAACGAAATAGTTTATGTTAACCTTTTAAAAGTTCATCCTAAAATTGTCAATATCGTATTTTTCTTAAATTCATATAAAGGACAAGACTTCCAGTCAATCCCATATTCTAAGATCAGAATCTTTGAAGGTAATCATCGGGAGGTGGTATCTGTTTTCGCTACTTTTAATCTTTCAGCTGAAACTGCTTTTACAGGAAAGATCGGAATGATAATGGGTAAACTGGTAAGAACAAAAGACAGCTGGGATTTCCAAACTATTGGAGAGCCAACGACTTCTAAGGACATCAATGAAACCATTGAAGAAATCAAAATAAAATATTTATAGTAATTAATAAATAACTGCTTACTTTTGTCGCAGTTAATAACAATAGAATTAGAATTTAGTTATGGCAATTAGTTTGAATAAAGGGGAGTCTTACAACTTATCCAAAGAGTTTCCTGGAGTGAAAAAATTGATGATAGGATTGGGATGGGAACTTACCACAAAACAATTGGACCTCGACGCTTCCGTTTTTATGATCGGAGCAAATGGAAAAATAATCAACAACAATTATTTGGTTTACTTCAATAATTTAAAATCTCCGGATGGTGCTTTGCACCACACTGGTGACAACCAAACTGGCAAAGGCATGGACGATGATGAATCTATCCTTGTTAACCTGGATGCCATTCATAAAGAAGTGACTGATCTGATTATCGTAGTAACCATTAACGAAGCACAGGAAAATGGCTATACCTTTGGTCTTTTGAAAGAAGCTTATGTTAGAATTTACGATGAAGTATCAAAAAAGGAAATTGTAAAATACGATCTGGACGCTGAAAATGCTTCCAATTCGGATATTGAATTTGCCCGCCTACACCGTCAAAACGGGGACTGGACTTTTACCGCTACAGGAAAAGGTTCCGGTAAGGGACTTGAAGGGTATATGGAGAAATACAGTTAATTGAGTAACAGTAAACAGTAACAGAAATTCCTGTTATTGTTTACTGTACTGCTACTTTTTTCATTTACTTTACTATATTAGTAAGTATATATAGCAGTATGAATTATACCCCTCGCATTACTCTGAAATTTAGCTGCAATCAAAATTGGGATGAAATGACACCTAATAAAGAAGGGCGTTATTGTGTGCTCTGCAAAAAAAATATAATTGATTTTACTCATAATTCCATTCCGGAAATTCAATCTTATTCCATAGGGAAAAATGACATATGTGGTGGTTTTTCCATAGAACAATTGGAGCCAGATTTGGTAAGTGCTTCAAAATTAGTTTCACCTGTTAAAAAATTCA
>JANYCO010000472.1 GCA_025360235.1 Cytophagales bacterium | reverse complement strand
AGAAAAAAACTACAAAAATGGAATGATCTTAATAGTGCTGAGGCGTGGTCTAGAAAAAAATAAAGGATTGTATTTGTTACTTGAAGCGTTTAAAGAAGCATTTACGAAAAATCCTACGTTGAGCTTATCTGTGGTGGGCACCAAATTAGATTCAATAGAAGGCGTAACCTATTACGAGAATTGTCCGAGAGAAAAAACTCTTGATTTGTTTATTAAAGCCTCTTTGTATGCAATGCCAGCGTTATTTGAACCTAATGGAATGGTATATATTGAAGCGTTAGCTTGTAAAACTCCTATTATGGGGTTAAATAGGCTCGCCTTTCCCGAGTTTAGCGGAGAAGGGAAATATGGTTTTGTTGTTGAAGAAACCAAGAAAAGTGTTTCTGATGCTATTTTGAATGCCTTTTCTAATCCAGAATTGTTGCGCCAAATGGGTAAAAATGGCCAGGATTTTGTCATAAAAAGATTTGACTGGAATATTGTAGTAAACAAAATATTAAATAAAAATGAATATAATTAAGGCAATTCTACCGTACGGATTAGTTACTCACAAATGGGTTTTAAATCCAAAAAAAATTATAAAAAATATTCTACCTTATGGCATTGCTACGATAATCAGTAAACGAAATGCGAATAAAATATACACCGGCGATTATTTAAAAAGTAAATATGTTAGCGATTTAACTGAAAATGAAAAATGGGCATTGTTAGCAATTTTACTTTTTTTAGAGTCAAAGCAAGAAGAAGTCAAATATTTGGAAGTAGGAATTTATGCTGGAGGCACAATCAAATTCCTGAAAGAAAATTCAGTTAAATCTAAATTTACAGGCGTTGATCTTTTTGAGGATTTTAAGCCATCAACGGATAACACCCATATGTGGAAAAACTACACTCAGGCACAAGTGTGGGAAGCGCTAGGAAAAGAACGAGTTACACTTCTTAAGGGATTTTCAGTAGATTCATTAAGTGCTTTAAAACAAGAAAATAAAGAGTTTGATTTTATATTTATTGATGGTAATCACACTTACAAAGCAACCAAAGAAGATTTTAAACACAGTTTACCTTTATTGAAAGTCGGGAGTTATGTTGCTTTTCACAATTGCTCCCCTGGAATGACCCAAGAAGACAAATACTATATAAAATTAGATGGTGGTCCCTGGAAATTAGCCCATGAAATATTATTAGAAAACAATTTTCAATTGGTTGATTCCATTGACAGGGTCAAAATATTCCGTAGAAAAAAATGATTTTTCCAAAAATAAAAATAGAAGGACGTTCCGGATGCAAAATTGAAATCTTAGAAAAACATCAATCGTACTTTATTAGAAAAACCAGCAATTCGCTCAAATATAACGATAGGTTAAAAAAACAGTGTCAAAAACAGACTGAATATATTAATATAGGTAACATTACAACTCCATCTATACTTAATTGCGAGACCAATACAGATGGGCTTTTCTTTTTTGAAATGCCATATATAATGGGTGAAAAGTATAGTGATTACCTTGTTAAAGCCGACATTATCAAATTGAACAGGTTTATAGACAGTTTATTACAATTTATTGATTCAAATTTATTTTCGACAGTTTCAATTAATATAAAAAATGATTTAATCATCAATAAGGTTTTAAGCGTTGAAGCTACTTCCAAAAAGAAAACTATACAATATCCAAACCTTAAACGTGAATTCAATTTTTTACTGAATAATATACCTCAATCAAGTATTCCAATGGGGAAATGTCATGGGGACCTTACTTTATCCAATGTAATTATCAGCAATAACTCTATTTATATTATTGATTTCCTTGACTCATTTATCGAAAGTCCAGTTATGGATATAGTAAAACTAAGGCAAGACACCAAGTTTAAATGGTCCCTGATACTTGAAAAAACAGTGCCCGCTTACCAAAAAAATAAAATAACACAAGCGCTTAATTATTTCGATAAAAGGATTGTGAAACATTTTGAGCATAATCAGGCAGTAACAACATGGTATAATTTTTTGGAAAAATTTAATCTCCTTAGAGTATTGCCGTATCTTGAAAATAAAGAAGAAGAAGAGTTTATTATTAATGCTTTAGAAAAAACCCAACAATGAATCTAATAATCCCCATG
>JANYCO010000471.1 GCA_025360235.1 Cytophagales bacterium | reverse complement strand
CTAGTGTACGTGAATTTAAATTCTACAGAGAAATTAAAAGTGACAGAGCTACTTTCTTGCTAAAAGTAAAAAAAGTATTACCCTTATTTGAATTAACTTTTAGAAAATATTCATTTTTTATATAAAAAACGTCAAAATTTTTTTTATTTATTAGGAAAGTAGCTCTGTCACTTTTAATTTCTCTGTAGAATTTAAATTCACGTACACTAGTAGGACTTTTGTCTATTCTTGCCCCAAGAGAGAATTGCGTTAAACAAAGTAAAAGTAGTACAACTTTCAGTTTAAAGTCTCGGAAAAATTGAATACCGTAGAAAGTTATAGTGCACATAGCATTACTATGTTATCAAATAATCATGGATTTACGAGCTTCACTTTTTGTAGTACTTCTTTGGTCTAGCTGTTGTTTTTCTAAAAATGAAAGTAGTGTCGCAATACCTTCCGATGCTTTTACCATTTATAGTAGCTTAACTAAAATTGACGCTACAAATAGTAAATCAATTGATAACATGCCACGTATTCAATCACAAGATACTGTGGGTTCATGTTTTGGATGTTCTGCTTCAACAATAGTTCAAAAATTTATCTGCGATACAGATGAGGAAATAAAATCTTCCGGCGTCAAGTGCAGCCAAGTGTCTAAAAACCAAATGGTCTCACAACTTAGCATGATTGCATGGGCCGATACGAATGAGGACCGAGTCGATGGAAAAGCTAGCACAGAAAGACCGGGCCAGCCAAAAAATCATACTAATATTAAATTGTATAATGACAGATCAAAATACTCTCTTGGATCAAATGCGTTATTAAATGCTGTTAACAATTTTAGCTTTATGCCAGAATCATGTTACCCATTTGATCAACTAGTAAATAAGTATGGAAACAATGTTGATCTGTTTAAAAAAATATACGAAAAAACGAAAAATTTCTATAATCTAAAAAAAAGGAAAGTTACTGAAGCACAAGCTCCATGCACAGACTGCCTTGAAGAACTTAATAAAGATTTTGGCACCAACTTTACAAGTGATGCACTAAATAATGCTTTAACAAAGCAAAGTTTTGGTGAATTCTTATATACTTTGATATTTAAAAATTGCAAACCTATTGATTTCGCAAATACTCCTGCTTTTAGGCAGATTCCTGAGGTTGACTTCACTCTGCAGAAATCACAAGTTTTTGAAAAAATTAAATCTGTAATAGATAAAAAATCACCTGTTCATATTAACGAGGTATGCCTTAGGTATAATTCAGAGAAAAAAGAATGTAACTCAACTCATTCAATTGTTATTAGTGGGTACAGAAAAGCTTGTCCTTCTAATAATTACAATGACTCAAAATGTAGACAGCAACTAAAATTACATAATTGCTGGGGCCAGGATTGGCAAAATTTGAACGAGGATGGATGGGTAGACGCTGACAAATTTATTGAACACTTAAACTATGGAGAATCTTTTATCACAGCAGGTGAAATAAGCTGGTTACAATAAATTATTCTCAGAACTAATGTTTTTATAGAATTGTTTGAATTTCAAAATCTATATACTAAATCTATATACTATATATTATACACTGATAACTTTTAGTGTATTTAAATTGATTATCATATAAAAATTATACATTGCAAATCATAGGTTTATGTATCTTTTCCCTATAAGAAGTTCAAAACTAAGAAAAATAATTACTAATTTAACTCTATAGAATAGAGTGTGTTGAATCAGATGGAGATTTATGAGAAATATTATCGGCTTTTTATGTCTAATTTTTTGTACTTTAAATTCGAATGCACGATTACTAATTACTAAAATCAATGAAATAAATTTCCACAAATTTAACATTAATGAGCAGTTCCTATATGAAATTCAAAAAAATCAGAAATCTCTGTACATAAAACATGATGAATTTGACCAAATAATCGATTTAGGCATTTATAATAATACTGATTTTAACGAAGCTAAAATAGACAATTCTGGCGGCGGCGGGGATTAAAATAAAACAACAAATTTATCTTAGTGAAATTCTGAAAAATTTAGAAGCGGGTCGAATTGGATCGATTTTTTGTCTGCGTAAGTTACAAAGCCTATTTAAATCTGATCATTATCGATTTCTACATTGCGCATCGCTCAGTTATTATGGTTACTCAGTGCTTACTGAGAGTAGATACTCCACGGTATTCAGCTATGAATCCAATAAGACTTTATTAAATAGCCTTAAAGTTGACTCTAGTTTGATTAAAATGTCTGGTCTTAGCGAAAATCAGATAAATAGAATACTTTTAGTTGAAACTTTTTTAATAGAAAATAAATTAGTTACACTTACCGAACTCGAAATGATTTCTGGATATCTCTGTATAGAAACAAATAGTTTTAACCTTG
>JANYCO010000459.1 GCA_025360235.1 Cytophagales bacterium | reverse complement strand
AAAAAACATGAAAAAATTATATATCCAGTTTCTGGTAGGGCTACTGCTTTTTCCTGCCTGTAAAAAAAATTCAATTGATCCGGCAAATTCAGATAATGGAAGTACGTACAATGCTTCCGCGTTATTGTCGAACATTACTACGAATGTAATTTTGCCTACCTATTCAGATATTGATACGAAGGCCGGAGATCTGCTCACGGCGATCAATGATTTTAAAAACATACAAGATGCTACCACTCTTGCGAATGCAAAACAGGCTTTTATCGAAGCCCGTATTCCATGGGAACAGTCAGAAGCCTTTGCTTTTGGTCCTGTTTCTACACTTGGCATCGACGCAGCCTGTGATAGCTGGCCATTAAATGCCACGGATATTAATGCTGTACTGGCTAGCGCTGTTACCATTGACAAAAATTATGTGGATGGTTTATCAGAAACTACGAAGGGATATCATTGCATAGAATTTTTATTATGGGGAAATTCTCACAATAAAGTTGTAGGAGATTTTACCTCAAGAGAATATGATTATTTACTTGCTGCAACACAAAGTTTAAAAGGACAAACGGCATTGTTATTAAATGCATGGATATCTACAGGTGGAAATTTTGGGAAGAAATTCTCAAAAGCAGGATCCGGAAGTTCTATATACACCAGTCAACGTTCAGCTATGCAGGAATTGGCAAATTCTAATTTTGATAGTGCAGATGAAGTAGGAAACAGTAAAATCGATAAACCACTCGTAGAACAAAACGCAGCATTTGAAGAATCTCAATGGAGTCAGAATTCAAAAGCAGAGTTGCAGGACAATATTCGCAGTATTCAAAATGTTTATCTGGGGAAATACAATTCGGGTGGTAATGGAATTGGGATGTCAGATCTGGTGAATGGAAAAAATGCAGAACTGGATATGAAATTTAAACAAGAACTTATCGATGCGATCAATGAGATCGGTGCAATTCCGGGATTGTTCAGCGATGCTATCATCAATAATAAATCGAAAGTAAAATCGGCCCAGGCGAAAGTGCGTACGGTTCAATCGACATTGGAAGAGCAGATTTTACCATTGGTAAATGGTTTATAATATGAATAAAAGAAATACGCAAATCATTTTTGCATGCGTCTTAATTACAGGGAGCTTGATTATTCAGTCTTGTAAGAAGGATACTAAAGAACCAGATGCTCCTTCCTATTCAGAAGAAGAATTAAAACCGGGAGGAGCAACCACTGTTTTTCAAAACAATAGCAGTTCTTTTTCTATGCCAGCTGCAAATCTTGGAGGAAATAATCTTGCAAAACATATTGAGGGCGATGCTTTTTTCGAACAAAAATTTGTAACCGCTCCTGCACCAGTGTATGCAGGACTTGGCCCCTTGTTTAATAATTTTTCATGTGTTTCTTGTCATGCCAAAGATGGGAGAGGGCGCCCACCTGGAACAGGAGAAGCATTGAATAGTCTTTTGTTTCGGTTAAGTGTGGTGGGTACAGATGCAAACGGCGGACCAGCAGCAGTGCCGGGTTTTGGAAATCAACTTCAAACAAGAGCAAGTATCGGCGTAAACGCGGAAGGAAATGTAACGGTGGCGTATATCGACGCGTTAAAACAATTTATAGACGGGCATACCTACAATTTAGCAGCACCACAATATACTTTCACGAATACTTATCAGGCCCTGCCTTCAGGATTTTTGTATTCTCCAAGAGTGGCACCACCCATATTTGGGTTAGGGTTGCTGGAAGCTGTTCCCGCACAAACGCTACTTTCTTTTGCCGATGAAGTGGATGCTAATGGTGATGGAATCTCAGGCAAACCAAATTATGTATGGGATGTTAACAGCGGCAGTACAAAACTCGGAAGGTTTGGATGGAAGGCCAATCAGCCTTCCCTGAAGCAGCAAAATGCAGCTGCATTTAATGGAGATATGGGCATCACTTCGCCTTTGTTCTTAACAGAAAATTGCTGGACACAATCCAATTGTATTTCCGGTGATACAGGAGTGATGGAAATCAGTCAGGAAGTATTAAATAATGTAACGATATATACACAGACACTTGGGGTGCCGGCAAGAAGAAATATTGACAACGAACAAGTAAAATCAGGCAAAGTAGTTTTTACAAATGCCGGTTGCGACAAATGTCATATTCCAAAAATAGTTACTGGTTTTCTTTCAGGAGTACCTGAAGTTTCTAACCAAACGATTTTCCCTTACACCGATCTGTTGTTACACGATATGGGCCCTGATCTGGCAGACGGAAGACCTGATTTTAATGCATCGGGTTCGGAATGGAGAACACCACCTCTTTGGGGTATTGGCCTTACAGAAGTGGTCAACGGGCACACCAATTTTTTGCACGATGGTAGAGCAAGAAATATAATGGAAGCAGTAATGTGGCATGGAGGAGAGGCGCAGAAGGCTAAAAATTATATTGAGAAATTATCAAAGAAAGATAGAGATGCGTTGATTGCATTTTTGAATTCTTTATAGAAGAATTAATCTATTTAATTTTCATGATTGGCCTAAGTTTGTACCCCTTCTTTTTTAGAAGACTCAACACTCCATTGTCTCCTGGCAAATGCGCTGCACCAATGGCACAAAAAACCGTTTCGGAGCGTATTAATTTTTCCAAACGGTTGGCCATAATGACATTTCTGTCTTTGATCATAGCGTCTCCAAATTCTCCCTGCATTTCTGGAGCCTGAATAAAGGAGTAGATCGAATCTAAATTTTGTGAAGCATACACATCTGCAAGACGTTGCAATTCTTTTTTTTCTTCTTTAGCATTTTCTACTTGTTCTACGAGCATCTTAGCCTGGTCTTCCAGAGATAATTTGTTTAAAACACTCATTTGTTCTTGCATCGTTTCCAGTCCTTTAATTATAAGGTTATAATCTTTTGCTTTTTCCTGAAGGTATTCGTCCAGCGCCTTAGGCATCTGGCTTTCCAGCATCGATTCAGAAATAAGTGCTGAAGTAAATATGGGTTTTATTTTATTTATAAGTAAAGACATAGCGCCAATATTTTTATTACAAAATTTCTTAACCTTTTTGTATTCCTCTTTCGTTAGTAACGTTTTCAATTCTTTTCCTTGAGGAAGTAAAATATCGGAAGACATTTCTTTTGCTGCATTTTTATCGAGTACAAGTTCTCCTGCAAATGTTTTACAGGATCTTAATTTTATCAATAATGAATCATGGAATTGAAATGCCCTTTTATCTTTCACGTGCATAGTGCCAAATAAGTAGGAAGGAGCTTTAAGACTATCGCTGGTTATTTCCCACAGAAGTGAATTATTCTGAGATTCTCCTGAAAGGGAAATTAAGGTTAAAATAAAACAAAGCAGAAAAATTTTAGAATATTTCATAATTCCAGTTTAGTGAATTCGTTTATTTAGTATCTTTACAAAGGTAATATATAGGTTATGAAGAAAATTATTTTATTTGTATCGCTTATTTGTGGTATTCTGTTCTTTTGTTCTGAAGTGAAAGCACAGGACGATGGAGGGGGCAAGTCCAAGAAATCTAAGAAATCCAAAGGTATGGGTACACAGGAGGATGTTGAT
The DNA here is from genome assembly GCA_025360235.1 of Cytophagales bacterium. GTDB lineage: Bacteria > Bacteroidota > Bacteroidia > Cytophagales > Cytophagaceae > JANYCO01. The sequence goes on along the minus strand of JANYCO010000459.1, from coordinate 43 downwards.
CAGGATGTCAAGGAGGAGAATTGAATGCAATTTTCTTACCACT
>JANYCO010000452.1 GCA_025360235.1 Cytophagales bacterium | reverse complement strand
TAAAAAGGAAAATTCTTTGTTTGTATCCTGATATTTAACAGCATTCGATAGTGCATTATTGATTAAGATCTCAATTCTTTTTTTGTCAATAACTAAAGGAATGGAGGAATTTTTAATGTCAATATTTATTTTCAGACGATGAAAATTTTCCATAAAATGATGGCTTAGCAGCGCTTCATCTATCATAGCAGACATGTCTACTTCTTCCTTTTGTATTGTAGTACGGGCATTTCTGGAATAATCGGTCATGTCATCAGTGACCTTTAATAATCGTTCTACACTTTCTCGTATCAGAAAGTTTAAATAATATATTTTATGCAAATCAGTCTCATCCTCTATAACGGATGTCAATCCTAGAACAGAGGTAAGAGGAGCTCTTAAATCATGTGAAGAACGGTATACAAATGTATCGAGTTCCTCATTAAGAATTTTCAACTCTTCGTTTTTTCTTAAAAGTTCAAGTTCGGTTTTTTTCTTTGCACCCATAGGATCAGTAATACGATAAAAAGAATATTCAGTTTTGAAGTTATAAGAAATAAAGTTCAACGAACCCGTTTTAGTAACTTCTTGAATACTTACAATTCATGGGTTAAACAGCAAGTATTTATACGTATGCGAAAACAATTTTAAGCTCGTGAAAGGGCTTAAACTATTGTGCAATATGATTAAAAATAAATTAAAATTCTCATTATTTTACTTAAGAATCTGAAATCTATTTTTTATTTTTAAGAGGAATTCTGAATTTCCAAATAAGGGAAACTTAAATCTTAACTAATTAATTAAACTCTTTAAACATTTTGGCTGAGCTTCTCCTTAAAAATTATACGCTCGATTGGTTAGAAAATATACCCCTGCTTGCGAAAATATCTAATATTTATGGCCATTGCATTGGGGTAAATAAATACTGGTCGTCTTATACTGGAAAATCTGATCAGGAGGAATTGGGTATAGGATGGGTAGAAAATGTATTTGCGGATGATTATGGAAATTACCAAGAAATATATGAGAAAGCGCTGAAAAGTTATGATTCCTATACATTAGAGTTAAGAATAATGAATAAAGATAAGGAATTTCAGTGGTTTAGAGAGTTCGGAAAACCCTTATTCGATGACCTCGGAAAATACGTAGGATATATTTCGGTGTATACTGATATTTCGACGCAAAAGGCAGAAATAAATGAACTGTCGAATTTGTTAAAAAATAGAGATCTGAGAATTCGCGAAATTATTCATAGGATGAAGAATAATATGGCGGTAATATCAGGAATGTTTGATCTTCATATGGATTATATTGAAAGCCAAAACGATCAAGCTGTTTTGCAATCATTTCATCAGAGGGTAATCTCAATGATACTTATAGATGAGAATTTCTACCAATCGAATCCTTCTTCCAGAATAAGTTTTAAGCAATTTGTTGAAGATGTAGTCAAAAGGATAAGTAATTCGTATAAGGGAAGTAAAGTTATGGTATCTTTGCATATTGAGATTGATGAGGGTGATTTGGAATTGGGGAAGGCAGTACCTTGTGGGTTAATATTGAATGAATTGATAAGAAATGCTTATAAACATGCATTTGAACACGTTGAAAATGGTAAGTTGCTAATTTCCTTTTTAAAAAAGTCAGAAAAATATATACTCGTCGTATCCGATAATGGAATGGGAATAACAGATGAAACACTTATTTCTGATCCAAAAACATTGGGTTATACATTTGTTAATGCTTTGACACGACAGCTAAATGGGAAACTCGAAACCGAAAGCCTTGATGGACTTTGTGTAAAAATTATTTTTTAACTTTAAAAATAGACATGTCAAAAATATTAGTAGTAGAAGATGATATGATTTTAGCTTTTGTTCTCAAGAAAAATTTAGAGAAGTTGGGTCATCATGTTTTAGAAGTACAATCTAATGGACACGATGCTATTGATGCTGTGTCAAAAAATAGTCCTGATCTGATTATCATGGATATTAAGCTCATCGGAAGTATAGATGGTATTCAGACTATGATAGAGATTCGGAAATTCTCCGGAATTCCTGTTATATATGTATCTGGAAATTCTGATCAATCCGTTAAAGAAAAAGCGGAAGAAACAGTGTCTTCTGAATTTATGAGTAAACCTGTCGACTTGCAACATCTTCAGGAAAAAATTAGCAATGCTCTGTCTGATGCAAAGAAAAAGTAAAAAAAATATTTTATTTTTATAAATATCATCCTGTTACTTTTATTTCTGGATATAATTTTATATTTCCCATCAAATGATTTCGTTCTGGTTATTTCAAGGGTGTTGTCTTTCAAGATCCAATGACCCACTTCCGAATTC
>JANYCO010000449.1 GCA_025360235.1 Cytophagales bacterium | reverse complement strand
GGTGGTACGAATAGGAAAAATTGAAAAAATGTACATTTATTTAATTATAAGGGTGTTATAAGTACTTTTCAAGTTACTATAATGCTTAAATTTCGCAACCTCGTAATACGCAATTTTTAATTCGTAATAGATTTCTATCCGACAAACAATTCTATATTTGTATAAACAAACACACAATGGCTATTTTAATAATAGTAAGACATGGTCAATCTCAATGGAACCTTGAAAATCGTTTTACAGGAGAAACCGATATTGACCTTACAGTCTTGGGAGAACAAGAAGCAAAAAAGGCAGGTGAATTATTAAGTTCATATAACTTTGATGAAGCATATACCTCTGTTTTGAAGAGAGCGATTCGCACATTGGAAATAATTATAAAAGAATCAGACCACAAGGATATAAAATTTTTTAAATCGAAGGCTCTGAACGAGAGAAATTACGGCGATCTACAAGGATTGAACAAATCGGATGTAGAGAAACAATATGGTTCAGCACAATTTTTAATCTGGAGAAGAAGTTACGACGTTCGTCCTCCCAATGGAGAAAGTCTTGCCGATACGTATGCTAGAGTCATTCCATATTATAAAACTGAAATAGAATCTAAATTAATGGCTGGTAAAAATGTTCTTATTGTAGCACATGGAAATAGCTTAAGAGCGTTAATGATGTACTTGGAAAATATTAGTCAGGCAGAAATACCAAATGTAGATTTGCCAACAGGCAAGCCTAAAGCGTATGAATTTGATGCATCAATGTTACTAACAAATTTCTTCTATCTTAGCTAAATCTACTCACTGCTGATTTTAAAATTGAATAAAATTTATATTACCTGTAATTTTTATAATGGTTGAATTTTATTTTATAACGATTTTCTTTTAATTTTCACCTTTCTGATTTTTTTTTAGAAAATCTGTTTACTTTTTTTCATCGTGTTTGTCTTCACCTCAGTTGAAAACAAATTATCTATAACGCACTATACGTATGAAAATAATTACGCACTTATTTTTTAAAAGAACGCTGCTAGCTTCGATTGCCCTTGCAGGTCTCGTATCCATGGCTTCAGCACAAACATGGGAATCCGCTTTGGCGAAATTCGGATCCAATGGAAAACTGGTCTATACTACTGATGCAAACAAGAATTCTATTCCTGACTTCAGTTATGCGGGTTATAAAAATAACGATAAAACAATTCCTCTGGCAACTAAAATTATCTCTACACTGTCTCCTAAGGCAGGAGACAATACAACTTACATTAACAATGCCATTGTAGCGGCTGCTTCCGTTACGCCCGATGCCAATGGAGTAAGGGGAGTAATTCTTCTTTCCAAAGGCACTTATCAAATCAGCGGTACAATCAGAGTGAACGTAAGTGGAGTTGTTTTGAGAGGAGCAGGAAGTTCTTCAGATCCAAATGTAGGTACTATTCTTCAAGCCACAGGAAATACACCGGCCCAACGCACCGTATTAGTGGCCGGTGGTGGCTCTGCTTCGGGTTGGAATAAAACAGGAACCTATCAGGCAAACATTACCGATAATTTTGTAAAAGTTGGTTCCAGAGAATTTTCTGTAGCAAGTACTTCCGGACTTAATGTAGGCGATAATATTTTGATCTACAGCCCTTGCACAAGCGTATGGATAAATGCAGTAGGAGGTGGGGGTACAGCAGGAGCCGCCAACTGGACGGACAATTCATTGCCTTTAGTTTTCAGCAGAGTTGTAAAAGCTATCAATGGATTAAAAATAACACTTGATGCTCCTGTCTTTAACCATCTTGATAAAAGTCTTGCGCAAGCATACATATATAAAGTAGACCGTTCTGGGATTCTTTCTCAAATTGGTCTTGAAAATTTTAGAATAGATATCCGAAACTGGACGAATCAGGATGTGGATGAAAACCACGCCTGGGAAGGAGTTGGAATGGTGCAACTGGAAGATTCTTGGGCTACAAATGTAGTGGCATTACACTTCGGACATGCAGGATTTCGTTTTAATACAGCAACTCGGATTACCGTTGATAATTGTCAGGCACTTGAACCTGTTTCTACCATTGTTCCGGAGAGAAGATACAATTTTAATTTCGAAGACCATTGCACGAACATTCTTATTAAAAATTGCACATCAAATAAAGCCAGACATGCCTATGTATCAAACGGAACTTCATCCGTATCGGGTATTGTAATCTTAAGATGTAAGGCAATTGATAATTACACCTCCAGCGAAGGACACCGCAAATGGTCGATGGGGATGCTATTTGATAATTTTACAACTTCCGGAAATATACCAAGTGATGGAAGAGTATTGGGTATGTACAGTCGT
>JANYCO010000439.1 GCA_025360235.1 Cytophagales bacterium | reverse complement strand
TACCCATCCCATCTGTTGCCAGAAAGTGATTTCATTTTTTGAATTCCCGATTTTGACCAATTTATTCTATAAGGTGTTGGTATATACCATCTATTGCCTTCTCTATCGCCTTTATCATATGGAACATACTTTTCTGTCTTTGAATTAATGCCACTTTCTTTTTCTTCACTGGAAAGCTGGTCAGCATAACGGCATTCCTCTTCATTGATAATCCTATAAATTAGGCCCTTACCAAACACTCTTGGACCAAACACATCCTTGATCCGATCAAATAGATTTCTGATTTCTTGCTCTTTCAATGAATTTAAAAGGGTATCAACATCATCCTGTGTATGACAATCACACAACTCTTCAATCTCGTTTAAAAGTTCTTGATTTGATTTAATTGCTTTGAAAAGTTTTTTCTTTCTGTTCTCGGCAATTCGATTTGCCATATTAGAGTTTGCTGTTACACCAACAAACCCACCATTATCACCTGTTGTAAGTCCATGAGCAGAATCGGTTACCAACCCGAAAATAGTAATATCTCCATCTTTCAATTTTTTAGCATACGCGCTGATTTTGGTTTTGTTGTTCCTAATATCTCTACTTGTATTAATTAAAGCCCACCAAGTATCATATACTGCTTTGCCCGGTTCAATGATTTTTTCAAGTATCTGACAGTTATATTCTGTTGGTGAAAAAATGGCGTAATTTATTGAATTTCGATATGGTTCAAATGAAACTTTGAATTTGAGCAATGTTGAGTTTTCATCTTTAAACACATTGTCGCCATCGCAGGTATGTGATTTTTTCCATTTAGGTGTATTGTAGTTTAAAGCACTAAAAGTTTTGTCTAATATGCGTTCCCAACCCGATAGATTTTCCTTTGAAGTCCTTATCTGTTTCCATTCTTCTTCCGAAATATTGAATGAATCAGCATTGGGTTTTCTAATGTCTATATAAACCATTTCAGGTTTATTAATCGCTCTTTCTTTCTTTAAAGTAAAAATAGCTGTATCAACCAATGCGGCAAATGCTTTGGGTGTATTGATGATTTCGATTACCCGACATTCAGGTAAAAACTGGCGGTTTGAGTTTTCGATTTTTACAGGAATCAAACTGGTTTGCACAGTTATTTTGTTTCCAAATAAATCGGGATTGGCAACAGGAATATGTTCTTGTAATTGTTCGTCAAACAAATCAGTTTGTCCTTCGACTCTATTGCTACCTGCAATACCCAAGAAATTCATCCGCATATTCTTTTTGGTTTGCAGCGTCAAGAAAGTATCAGAAGTAATGTAACTCAACAAACCGCCTGATTTCAATAATTCCAAGCCTCTAAAAGTAAAGTGGTTGTATAGATCATCACAATAGTTGTATTCTTCTTCCAACTTTTTGCTGATACCCATACTACTAATGAGTTTGGTATTTACATAAGGCGGATTACCTATAACAATATCGAAGCCTGGGTTTTTACTTTCCTTGTTAAAAATGCCAGGGAATATCACACGTTCAATAAAATAGTCTTTGATGGTGTTTTTGAATATGGCTAAGTTGCCTAATTCTTCGGCTAACGCTTTTTCTTTTTTACGAAGTTTGGCAATTTCTTTTTCAGATGCCCGATTTGAAACCAAATGATTGACACCCGAACGAACAGAATTCAGTTGTTTGGTAATGCTGTCACTTTGGTTGTCAACTACTTTTTCGAGCAGTTTTACAATCTTGTCTTTTATTTCTTCTTTGGTTCCGTGACGGTCACTTTTGGCAATGAAGTATTGATTTTCGAGATTGACCAATTCTTTCAATAGTTTATCGTTGTCAATCTGGTCTATCAGTTCATTCAGGTTTTTGTCTTTGTAAAAGCGGAACAAAGAGTTTTTCTTGTAAAACTTAAATTCAAGATTGGGGAGAGGTTTCAGGTTGTAATTCTCTTTGCTGAAATCAACTCGTTGTTCTACAATTAACGAAAGCCAGCAACGAAGTTTGGTAATTTCAATGGCATATTCCAACAAGTCCACACCAAATAAACAACTCCTAAGCAATCCTAATTTATTTACATACCGAATTTGTCCATCGGCAAACATTTCAGCAATATGCTGTCTGAATTGTTCGTCTTTCGATTTAAGCATTTCTGATACCCACACTTTACCTTCGGGGTCAACTGTGGTAAGCACCTGCATCATTTCTTCTAACATACCCATAGGAAAAGCACCCGAACCGCAAGCTGGGTCAAGCACGGTAGTTTCCAATAGTTTGTGAATGATGGTTTTGCTGTTCTCGGGTTTTATTTCTGTATCAAGATGTTTCAATAAAGTGCTGCGGCACATATAAGAAACCACAGGACGGGGCGTGTAAAAAGCACCAGCATTTTTACGTGCTGCTTCTTTGGTATCATCACTTTGCTCTGCCAACAGGTTTTCAAATATTCTACCCAACATTTCAGGGTCAACGGCAATTTCCTCTTCAAGTGGTGTATTCTCTGCAATTGTGAATTTGTATCGGGCAAGGATGCAGTTCAGTCCCTTTTCTTTGTCTAAAAACAATTGGTCAGGAACTGCAAAGGCATTGTTTACTTTTCCTAATTCGCACCAGTCGTTTGGGTGAATATCGAACAAACCACCATTGAGATAAGGCGAAAAGAAAATAGCGTCTTTGATGGCCTTTTCATCGGTAAAATTGGCAGCATATACATCAAACACTTTTTTATCACGATCTTTCTTTTCGCTGTTTAATGCATTAAAAAACAAATTTTGCAAAATGAATTTATAGTAGCCTGTTCCTTTTGATTTGGGTTTTATTAAATCGTTGTCTTCACCATTATCAAATTCGGGAAGTAGCAAATCATCTTTTACCACTTTCAGTTCTTTCAAAAACCAAATGAAAATCAATCTGGCAATTAAACGAACCGTAAAATCTTTGTGTTTTTCTGAACCTGCGTTTTGGTCGGGAATTTTAATATCTTTCACTGCATTGTTAAACCAAGCAATAATGTCTTCATAAAAGTTTTTGTTGAGAACAGAAATAGAGAATACTGATTGCCAGTAGTAATATAGTTGGGTAAACCTTTTGACGGCTTTGCTTCCTGTGGTCGGGATAACAAGTTGATTTAATATTGATATATGGCCTCTATGCGGTTGTTGTGTATCAATATCTTTTAACAAAGAAACTTTACCCATTTTTTCACCTTCACGCCATTCTTGTTTATACTTAATACGTTCGCTATTGGCAAAAGAAATGAAATTATTGTATTTAAAAACAATAGTTACTGGTGTGTATGGGAAAGTACGATTGAAAGTTCTCGTTATCTCCGCTAACTGGCTACGGGTAATTGGCAAATTGTCCTGGCGTTTGTTAAGGGTAACACCAAAAAGTAACAAGCCATCATAATCTGATTTAATTTTTTTTACCTGTGCTATATTTTTAAAAGTTTCTGTGCCATCAAAAATGGCATCGTTCACCATACCTAATGCATAAACATCTGCTATGAGTTTATGAGCTTCATTATTTGCCTTAAACTTATCGCCCAATATATCAGCAGCCGATGCCGGTTCGTTTGCTAAGTAATCAACAGGAATTTTTAGTTCTTCGAAAAATGCTTTTAAAGCATTGATGAATAGTTCGGTATGGAATTTCGTTATAGATTTCATTTGTTGCTTATAATAAACCAGG
>JANYCO010000401.1 GCA_025360235.1 Cytophagales bacterium | reverse complement strand
AAAAAACAGAATCAGTTTGCAGGTAGTGATAGTGAAAGAGAAAGTGATCTCCAATGGGCGCTTAATGACACTTCTATCAAAGCTATTTTTTGTGCCAGAGGTGGATATGGTACCGCGAGGATTATTGATGCTGTTAATTTTAAGAAAGTAATAAAGTATCCAAAATGGGTAATCGGATTTAGCGATGTAACGACTTTACATGCGCAATTACAAAAAAATAAAATCCAAAGCATTCATGGAGTGATGCCTCTTTTGTTTGGACAAAAGGAGTATAAGTTATCGGTGCAGAAACTTAAAGCATTGCTTTTTGGCGAAGAAATTAAATATGAAATCTCTTCTGATAAGTTGAATAGGGAAGGTGCAGCTATAGGAAAATTAGCAGGGGGAAATTTATCTATTATTTGTTCTCTGGTTGGCACTTCTTCGGAAATTAATATGCGCAATAAAATTCTTTTTATAGAAGACGTTGGAGAAAATTTATACCGCATAGACAGAATGATGGTGCAGTTGAAAAGAGCGGATATGTTAAAGTCTTTGTCCGGCCTTCTTGTTGGACACTTTACAGATGTAGAGGATAATAAAATAAAATTTGGCAAAACGGCTTACGAAATTATTGCAGATGCTGTGAAAGAATATAAGTATCCTGTATGCTATGGATTTCCTGCTGGTCATGAGCCTAACCATTTCCCTTTAGTTTTTGGAGCGGAGACGAAAATGCAATCAACAAAATCTTCTGCAAAGGGGAGATTGTCAAAAATAATTCAACTCTTTTTGTTTTGTTGTATTTTAGGATTCAATGTAAAGGCTCAGGAATTTAAAGTTCCTGAAAATTTATATGGAGTTAAAAATCCGTTCAAAGATTATGACAAAAGATGTTTGAAGTGTAAGACTACTCTTCAAACCATGCCGGATGATGTAAAGTACGGAACCTTTGCACAGGATGGATATATCTATTTTGTGATCACTGATCCCAAATGGTACGATAAATTTTTTGAGAAAGGAGGAGATGGGATTGCGATCGATATTATTGATAAAAACTGGTATGTATGTGGTAAGAAAAATAAATTGGCGAACTCCTGGGCTTACCACGGCTACCTCATGAAGCCCATGTACCAGAAGGAGATGAATGAGCATTTACTTCAAAATGAGAGCGGCGTTCTTATGGTGAAGTATGCCCCTATTCCTAAAGGATTAAATCCGGATGACCTGGAGTTCAATTTGCTGATTCTAAAAGATAAGTACGTTTGTCATTATTCTAACTTCTATGATCTACGAGGAGAGAAATGGAAATTGCTCGAAATGGGCTTATTTATGGATACCCTTACGGAAAACAATGTACGTTCTAAAACCGCTTTGCTTAGTAAAGAATGGCGGTTTGAAATTCCTTTTGAAAAAAATAAATCTGAATACGCTCAATCCGATGTTAAACCAATTTATGATTCTCTTTTGCATAACGATTTTTATATTAAGTCTATTTCCATTAAAGCATACTCTTCAGTAGAGGGTTCATTAGATAATAATATAAAACTTCAGGAAAAACGGGCGCAAAGTATTGTAAGAGCATTACAGACTTATCAGATTGATTCTATCGCTTATTCTATCAACGCTTCAGAAAATTGGGTAGAATTCTTGGAAGATATAGCTGATACAAAGTACGGCAATCTCAAAACATTATCGAAAGATGAAATAAAGGCTAAGCTGGAAAATAAACAGCTCTCTTTGGAATTGGAGCCTTATCTAAGAAAACACCGGAAAGCCATCTTGCATATACAGCTTGAAAAGAAAATAAAATTTATAGAAGAAGATACTGCCAAGCTGCATAAACTATTTGATGAATTGGTGGCTAAGAAAAATGTAAAAGAAGCTATCGAAATTCAGCAAGTAATATTTTCAAAGGTTCGTGAAAATAAACTGCCAAATAGTTTTATTACAAATCTTGAAATCCCTGAGAAAAGCGAGTTCGGAATGTTGCTTAATAACACTGCCGTTTTTAATTACCGTCAGGCAGACAGCACACTGTTTGCGACAATTGAACAGTTTGAAAAATTATTGGAATTAATGCCAGCTAATAATCGGATCAAATATAATATCTGTGTACTTCGCATACAGGCATGGATTATGGGGAAAGGAGCGATTGATCCGGTAAAGTTAAAAGCGGATATTATCGGTCTTAAAAAATCAGGAATAGATCCTTTGCTGTTATTAAAGATGATGGTCAATTATCATATTATACTCAGTGAATACCAAATGAGGGATAGGTTGTATGCTGAAAAAGATAAGACGGTAAAATATATTTATGACAATTACGGTCAACTGAATCTTAACGATAAAGATGCGCTCAGCCTTTCACAATATTTTGTGGCCTATCACAAATACGATTGGGCAGAAAAACTTTTGTCGAAATATGCAATCAAGATCGATGTAGAAGAAAATTTATTATTTTATTATATCAACCTTACCATAGCCCAGCCCAAAACAACTGCTTCCAAAACCTATCGTGCTATAATGCTTAATGCTATAAATTTGAACCGCGAACGTTTCTGTGCTATATTCAAACCTTTCGGCAAAGGAGGAATCAGCTTTCAGCTCTTGGACAACGATTATTTGAAGAAGACATATTGTGAAAATTGTAAGTAATTTGACAATGACCAATCAGCAGCTGTTAGAGAAATTGAATCAACTGGTAAAGCTACCAACCGCTGCTGTTGAAGTGGTATTCATGGACAATATCTCCTAAAAAAGTTAAGGTTTTCCAGAAACTTTAACATCCTAATATCTTAACACTTTTCTCCAAAAAAACCGTATCTTTATCCAATGCTTAAGTCCTATTTCACCAAAGATAAAATAGAAGCCGGTCTTGATGAAGCCGGTCGTGGTTGTCTGGCGGGGCCTGTAGTGGCGGCAGCGGTTATTTTACCAAAAGATTATAAACATAAACTCCTCAACGATTCTAAAAAACTTTCTGCCAAACAACGGGAAGAATTAAAGCTTGAAATAGAAAAAGAAGCTCTTTGTTTTTCAGTCGCTGAAATTTCGGAGAAAGAGATTGACAAAATAAATATTCTGAACGCTTCCTTTAAAGCAATGCACGTAGCCTTGGATAGTTTGAAAATAATTCCGGAATTACTTTTGATCGATGGCAATCGTTTTAAAAAATACAAAGAGATCTCCCACGAATGTATCGTAAAAGGGGATGGGAAATATCTCTCAATAGCAGCAGCCTCTGTTTTAGCCAAAACTTATCGTGATGAGCTGATGACAAAATTGGCCTTACAATACCCGCATTATGGCTGGGAACGGAATATGGGCTATGGAACAGAGGTTCACCGGGTTGCCATTGGAAAGTATGGTTATTCCCCTTTACATCGTCTTACTTTTAAATTGAAGCCAAAACATTTAGAATTATTTTAAGAACTTGTAGCAAATAAGGTCGAAATTTTCGTTTTGTTTTCGGGCTAAATGAATTTTATTGTACTTTTACAATCTTATAAAAATGGAAACAACAGAAACAGAACTTAAGAGGGTTCCTTTGAACGACCTTCACGAAAAGCTTGGAGCCAAGATGGTTCCTTTCGCAGGATTTAATATGCCGGTGCGTTACAGCTCAGATGTTGAAGAACATAATGCAGTGCGCAATGCTGTTGGAGTATTTGATGTCTCACATATGGGAGAATTTGTACTTTCCGGAGAAAAAGCAATCGACCTTCTTCAGAGAATTACCACCAACGATGTTTCTGCTTTGGAGATTGGCAAAGTTCAGTATTCCTGTTTTCCAAATGGTAAAGGAGGAATTGTTGACGATATTACTGTTTACCGTTCAGGTGAAAACGAATACGTTTTAGTAGTCAATGCTTCCAACATTGAAAAAGATTGGGATTGGATCAAGAAAAATAACATAGAAGGAGTGGAGATGATAAATCTTTCCGATGATATGTGTCTTTTTGCAGTGCAAGGGCCTAAGGCTACTTCTACCCTTCAGAAGCTTACGGCTGTTGATCTATCCAAAATAACTTATTATTCTTTTGTTACCGGAAAACTTGCCGGAGCAGAAGAAGTTTATATTTCCAATACTGGTTATACTGGTGCTGGTGGATTTGAATTATATGTTAGCAACAAAGATGCGTTGAGCGTTTGGAATAAAATTTTTGAAGCCGGTTTAGAGTTTGGGATCAAACCTATAGGTCTTGGAGCCCGTGATACATTGAGGTTGGAGATGGGTTATTGTTTGTATGGAAACGATATCGATGATATGACTTCTCCAATCGAAGCAGGACTTGGCTGGATTACAAAATTTACAAAGAAATTTATAGACTCCGATTTATTATT
>JANYCO010000387.1 GCA_025360235.1 Cytophagales bacterium | reverse complement strand
TTAAAACCTTGGATGCCCTTGATAAATACGTGTGCAAATTAGCCACTTCTATTACATCAATTGAAATAAAAAGTATATGCTCATTTAAGTATGTTTTTGATGATCATTTTTGGACTAATATATAATTCATTTTAGTATAATTTATCATTAACCATTATTTTATTTTTTCTCTAAACTTATCTTGTATAATCTCTTGCACCGAGCGTTTCTCGATCTTGCTTTCGAGCCAGGAGATAATGTCAAAGTAAATAAAGGCTCGTTTCTCAAAGGCGCTGTTTACAAGGGGTACAAGTTGGGTCTTTAGTTTTTGAAAACGGTCTATAAGGTCTTTGGTGTTTAAATTCGTATTAAGAGTTTTGAGAAATCCAAGAATGTATTTTTGAAAGAAGTGCAAGTCGTCTTTTTTCCATAAGAACCGGTATGTTGAAATAATGTAGTATTTGATCACATCAAAATTCCCTAATTCATAGTGGCAGACAAGATTTAATATTCGCGCAAAACAGTGGAGATCTTCCCTGAAATCGATACTTGGTGCATTAATAATTTTATTAAGCCAGCGGATAGATTGGTTGAAGTTGCCAGCACCGAAATACAAACAAGCAACTTTATAATTAACGACCATTGAGGAGTGACGATCCAACTTACTCATCAGCTGATTTATTTCTTCTCCCTTATTATGCATAATGAACTCAATACCTTTATCAAAATCACCTGTCATGAAATAATGGTTGATCTTGTTGGTATAATAATACTTGAGTAGTCGGATACGCATGCTCTCATTCATTTGCAGGTACTCCAGCGAACTTACATTTTGAAGTTTGACATTGGTTTCTTCAAATTCATAATAACGGAACAACTTGTATTGAGAGATAAGAAGATTGTTAAGAGCTTTAATGTAGTCTTCCGTATTTGTTTCAATAAGGGAAGCTGAAGTTTCAAATAACGCTTCTAGCTTTTTTGAATACTGATAACCATTCTCAAAATCCTGAACAAAAAAGTAGTACCCAACATATAATCGGTACAAATAAATTTTCTCAATAAGCGAAAGTTTTTCTTCTTCGAAATCAGGAAGACTGGAATAGAAGAAATCCTTAGCTTTGATATAATCTGCTTCGTCTCTTATGTACCCAATTCTTGTATAAAAGGAATTTAGTTTGATGAATAAGTTAGAGAATTCATTCAAGTTATTTATTTGAGAATTTATATTTCTTACTTCTGTAATAATATCATCTACCCTGCTAAGACCGTCTTCTGTAGTTTGCGTGAGGACGCCTTTTTCCAATTTGATAATTTCTAATTGAAGTTCTAAGTTATTATAAAGCTTAGCCATTTTTTTTGCTTTCTTCAAACAAGCTTTTCCCTGGTCATACAAACGTCTTTCAAAAAGTAATTGGGCATAATCTATTTGCTCTCTGATCTGAATATCCATGATCTTAGGCAAATGAAATTGACGGAGACTTTGGAGGATTCTATCTTGTAAATAGGCCTTAAGATTAGAGAGCTGGGATACTTTCAACGAAGGGTTCTTCTTTAGAATCTTATCTTCGTCAAAATCATCTTGCTTATTTATTTCGTCAAAAAGCAACAAAACCTTTTTGTCGTCAGCGTCTTCAGAAAAGGAAGTAGTCACTTTGAAGTAACGCTTCTCATTCTTATTCATCGACTTGATGAGCTCATAAAGATTTCTTGACTTGATTCTAGGCACCGTAGTTTGACTGTTGATTAATTTGGTTAAATGATTGATCTAACTCTAAAAATAAGAAAATTATAGCACATTTAATGCTTTTGGAAACGTAAATAAAAAAGAACCGTTGATTTGTTGGATTATCAAATAATCCAACAAATCAACGGTCTTGGGTGGATGATGGGGTTCGAACCCACGACCCTCGGTACCACAAACCGATGCTCTAACCAGCTGAGCTACAACCACCATGTTAATTTGGACTGCAAAGATAAGGTTTCTTGCTAATTTGACAAAAAATGGAAGCTTTTATATTTAAAACCTTTCTTACCGGTTAAAAATCAGCCTTTCACCTTTTTTGCTTTCGTCAAATTTTCCTTCCGAATAAGCCAAATGGCCAGAAACGATGGTATGAGAAATGGCGGAATGAAAACTAAATCCTTCAAATGCCGACCAGCCACATTGATAATAAATATTTTCTTTAGATACAGTCCATGGGCTTTTTAAATCGACCAGCACAAGGTCTGCGTAGTAGCCTTCCCGGAGGTATCCTCTTTCTTTTATTTGGAAACAATCTGCAGGAGCATGGCACATTTTTTCTGCTATTTTTTCTAAGGTTATTTTTCCAAGATGATAAAACTCCAACATTGTATTCAGAGAATGTTGAACTAAAGGTCCTCCTGAAGGGGCTTGCCAGTATGGGTTTAGCTTCTCTTCCCAGGTGTGTGGGGCATGGTCCGTAGCGATAATATCTAATCGATCATCAAGTAGAGCTGTTAACAAACTTTTTTTGTGGCGTTCCTCCTTTACCGCAGGGTTCCATTTGATAAGGTTGCCAAATTGTTTGTAATGTTTTTTGTCAAATAAGAGATGATGAATGCAAACCTCAGCCGTGATTCTTTTTTCTTTCAGAGGAATATCATTTCTGAAAAGAGCTAGTTCTTCTTCAGTAGAAATATGCAGTACATGAAGACGCGTGTTGTATTTTGTTGCTAGCTCTACCGCCATGGTAGAGGATTTCAGACAAGCTTCCTCGCTTCTTATTTCCGGATGGCAATGAGGCGGAACATTTTCTCCGTATTTTTCTTTGTATAAAATTGTATTTGCTTTGATGGTTGCTTCGTCTTCACAATGTGTGGCGATTAAGATGTTGGCATCACGAAATATTTTTTCCAGAGTGGATGGATTGTCCACCAACATATTTCCAGTAGAAGAACCCATGAATATTTTCAGTCCGCAGACCTCATTGATATTGGTTTTCATAGCTTCATCATAATTGTGGTTGGAGACGCCCATGAAGAAAGAGTAATTGGCAAGAGAGGTGTTTGCTCCAATCTGATATTTATCCTGAAGGAGTTCTTGAGTAAGCGTATTAGGAACCGTGTTAGGCATTTCCATAAAACTGGTAACACCACCTGCTACAGCTGCTCTACTTTCTGAATAGATAGTTGCCTTGTGTGTAAGACCTGGTTCACGGAAGTGCACCTGATCATCAATTACACCTGGGAACAAGTATTTTCCTTTGGCATCAATTACGATATCAGCGTTGATGGAAGCGAGATCCGAAGCTATTCTACTAATTCTGCCTTGCTCTAGCAATACATCAGATTCATAGATTCTCCCTTGATTTACTATATTTGCATTTAAAATCAGGATACTGTTCATTGTCACTTAAGTTTTCTAGTTTTTTGTGTTAGGGTGTTAAAATTACGAAATAATGGTTAATTGTTAATGGTTAATTGTTAATGAAAGGTTTTAAGATAAAAAGATAGCTGCTCCCTTCTACAATTGGCGTTTACCATTAATCATTAACAATTAACCATTATCAATCATGACTTTCGAAGACTTCAAATTAAATAAACAGCTAATCAACGCGATAGAAGATTCGGGTTATACAGAACCTACAGAGATCCAAATAAAAGCTATACCTCAGATTCTGGCGGGTCATGATATAATGGGGATTGCACAGACAGGCACTGGGAAAACGGCCGCTTATCTTCTTCCGATATTGATGAAAATAAAATTTGCACAGGGAGATTTTCCAAGGGTTTTAATACTAGTGCCAACAAGAGAGTTGGCGATGCAGGTACAAGCCACCATTCTTGAACTTGCAAAGTATACCGATGTGCGTTCTGTTGTGGCTTATGGTGGGGTAGGGCCTAAGACACAGATAGAAAATATAGAAAAAGGGGTAGATATTATCGTTGCTACTCCTGGTAGATTTATGGATATCTATCTTAAAAGAATTTTAGTTACTAAGCAAATCAATACCCTTGTTTTAGACGAAGCGGACAAGATGATGGATATGGGTTTTATGCCTCAAATCCGAAAAATTTTGGAAGTAGTTCCCAGAAAAAGACAGAATCTTCTTTTTTCTGCTACAATGCCAGAACGTGTTGAGCGGTTAACAGAAGAGTTTTTGGAATTTCCAATGAAAATAGAAGCTACACCTCAGGCGAGTACTGTAGCTACTGTTACTCAGGCGTTGTACCATGTTCCTAATTTTAAAACCAAGATCAATCTTCTCCAGCATTTTTTGAGAAAGAAAGAAGAATTTCATCGTGTTATTGTTTTTGTAAGGACGAGACAGAATGCGGAAAATATTTTTAAGTTTATAAGCAGAAAAGTGGATAGCGAGGTTAAAGTGATTCATGCTAATAAAGGCCAAAATACCCGAATCAATTCGGTGGAAGCCTTTAAAGAAGGCGGAATTCGGGTTTTAGTGGCTACAGATGTAGCGGCAAGAGGGATTGACATATCTTTGGTAAGTCATGTGATTAATTTTGATGTACCTGTTGTATACGAGGACTATGTCCATCGAATAGGTCGTACGGGAAGGGCAAAAAATATAGGTGATGCTATAACTTTTGCCAATGAAGCAGAAGTCTATCATATGAAAAAGATCGAAAAGATCATTAAAATGAAGGTTCCGTTAAAAGAGATTCCAGAACTAGTAAAAATTGAAGAAACACCTTTTGAAGAGAATCAGGAAATTTTGAGGGAGCTTGATGCGTTGAGAAAAAAGGACGATCCTACGTTTATGGGAGCTTTTCATGAGAAAAAGAATATACCTTCTTCTGGAAAAAAGGTTCTAAAAAAGCCCTATAAACCAAGAAAAAGGTAATTATGCAGTTACTTTAGTTATATTTTTAGTATTTACCTTAAGAAATATCATAAAAACCTGATTTAGTATTTTATTATTAAAATAAAAATACCTAACTTTAAGGTTTGAAACTCTATTAATTATGAAAATAATGAATAAAAACATAGTAATTCTATTGCTTTCCTGTTTTTGTGTTTTATCAATAAACATGATATCTAAGAACAGAAGTTCCATTGCTTCAGAAGAAATGTCTTTGGTTGTTTCCAAAAAAGAGCCAAGTGCTATAGGTAAAATTGATGGTCAAATTGAAATTGTTATAAAAGGAGGGAAAGCTCCATATAAACTGACCGTATCTACTAGTACCAGAAGCTCTGAGTTGGTTTACAAAAGCACAACTGAAAAATTTAATTTAAAAAATTTGCCAAAAGGATTCTACTTATTGAACGTGACTGATAGCGAAAATAATTTTACGTCTCAAAGTATTAACTTATAATTCTCAATATTATTATTCAATACTTACTTAACCTCATATGAAAAAATATTTATTGTCTTTGGTAGTTGTTTTAGGGCTGGTAGTACTGGGCAACGTTTCGATGGCACAGGTAACTATATTACCTCCAATTGCATATAGTCATTCTCCTGCACCATATACGGTTGGTGCGAGTGGGGTAGTTCCTCCATGTGGAGCCACTACTGGTTCTTTAACTGTTTCTGTGCTCACAAATACTTTACCAGCTGGTACAGCATTTACAATTCAAATGCAGAGTTCTTTGGGCTATCTTCAAACAGATGTTCAGACTACAGTTAGCAATAATCAATTAATTACACAAAGTTATGCAGGTTTGGCTGGAAGTGTTAGTGGAGTATTCTATACGATAAAAATTAGTACACCAAAAATACCTCCTGCTTTTCATGATTCGACTTATATCGCAGTAATAAATTTGAAGGTGTTTTCTACCAAAAGCTTTTCTGCATTGCTTACACCGACAAATCCAAAATGCCCTTATCCAGCAGTACCTCTTCCAAATAAAGGGAAGGCCGTAGTTACTGTCTTGTCTGGAACAGCACCTTATACTTATACCTGGAGCAATATCGTTCCCAATCCTGGAAACGTGAATACAGCAAATAATTTGGATACAAGTAGTTTCTATTCCGTTTATGTTGTTGATAAGAATGGTTGTGATACTACTATGCCTTTTAAACTTTCGATACTGAATCCATCAGTATCGTTGACTTCTAATCCTTCTTCTCCAATTTGTGACCCCGTTCTACCAGTAAACATTACCTGGAAAGCAACACCAGCAGCAGGTTGGGCGCTTAATCCAGCAGGTTCTTTTTCATGGAACGGAGGATTGAGTTGGACGGCTAGTTCTACTTCCCCAACTCAGGTGGCAGGAGCTTATGGAGTATATACTCAAGATGTTATCTTTAGAGATATTAATAATTGTCAGGCGAATGCTACCTTACCGGTACCGGTAGATACGAGACCCGTTTTTACTGCTACAGCAAATCCTGTAAGTGTTTGTCCAGGCAGTACTTCTGTTGTTACTGCCAATCTAACCTCATGTAGTTCTATACCACTTGTAACTTGCCAGTTTTCTTTTGATGGAGGCGCTACATATCCTTCTCCAAATTCAAATGTTTATACTACTCCACCTATAAATAAAGACACTACAATTATTGTTAGAGTAATGAATGGGTCGGGTTGTTTCAGAAATGCTTCTGTTTTGATTGATACTTCTGGAAGACCAAAGTTAAAAGTAGTTGCGCCAACAGTTTGTCCAAACGCTGCCTATATTATTAGCTCTACCTGTATAGCCAATTGTGGAGGTGTTCAAATGAATTTTAACGGCAATGGTTTTATTGCAGGAAGTCCTCAGTCTTATACACAACCTATTGCTCCAACAGTTCCTGTTACAACAGTCTTTACATTGTCGGCTAAAGGTGTAAGTGGTTGTCAGTTTGATACTACAGTTACCGTAACTATATTTAATAATACATTAGCGATTACTAAGCCAATAGATACTACTGTATGTGCAAACAATACAGGTTCAAATGTATCTTTAACAGCTACAGGTTTTTTCCCTGCTTCTACAATAACCTGGTCAACTAATCCTGCAGGTATGCCGGGAGATGGTTCCCATGCAAACCCAATTCTTGCATCAAGTCCTTCAGCTGGTACTATTGTATATACAGTAACAGGAACAGATACGCATGGTTGTACTCCTAGAACAGCTTCTCAATCTATCGTTGCCGATCCGAAACCAGTGGTTACAGT
>JANYCO010000367.1 GCA_025360235.1 Cytophagales bacterium | reverse complement strand
GTGCTCTCGACTTGGTTAATGAAGACCCTTGTGTTGCTTAGAACGAATTGTTTGTGAAGACAATAATAATGGCAAAGGGAAACGAAATTGTTTGCGAAGTCGTAAGTAATGGCAAAGTACTTGGAAAACATGAGCTATCTACCGCTGTTAAGGTTTTGCTTATACTACTTCACTTGTAAACCTTTTCAATTCATCCAAAATCAGATAGCTCGCAGGAGGAGATCCCCCTCGCTCTACATGACAATCGATCCATTCAAAAATAGGTTGGAGGTTTAATAGACTTAGAAATTCAGTACGCAAATAATTTCGAACCGATTCTTCCGAAATTTTCATTTCTTCCCAGATAGATTCTCTGTTTTCCAAAACATAAATGATATCTTCGAAATCAGAGCTGGTTCTGCCGTCATTCTTACCACGTCCTTTGAATGCTTCTAATTTTGTCGCTATGAAATAAGGTGCACTTAATATTTTCACGGTCGTTGTTTTATCAATTTCATAATGGACTGCATTACGGAAACCTTTCGGATACCACTTGTTTGTAAATCCAATGGAAGCATCTTCTGTTGGCATGATATCCACGATAATTCCCTGAATTTTATAACGGCATATTACACCCGATTCAACATCAGGAGCAAAGCCAATCGATCGAAGTTTTTCTTCCAGTACTGTTCTTTCTGAGTAACTATATAATTCAACAATAACATCTACATCATCTGTAGGTCTTACTTCAAACACTGGTCTATCGGGATATAGAGAGATGGTAGCTCCTCCTACAAAAACCACTTTGTCCTTCAAATCACCGAGTGCGTTGGCAACGGCTTTAATTCTTACAGTATTAATATGATGGTTCACTTAAAATTTCCTTTTTTAGTTCATCCACAGCAGACTTAACTTCTCTTACTTTCCCTACACGAATTACATCAACCAGTGCCAGCAATTTATAATAGGTTTGGTCTTCCTCTACAGCCTCTACTTGTTTCGGATAAAATGGTTCGATGGTTAATCCCATTACTGACCCATTATTACTAGGCCAAACGTAGTTTATTTCACTCAGGATTTTCTTTTTCATGAAGGGATGTGAATGTGCCGTAGGAATACCCCTTACCATAGAGCCAGGTTGTTGGGGAAAAACATAACGAACACCATGTTCTAGAAATTCAAGAAAATTTTGTCGGTTCACCAGCTTCTTATTATAGTCGATAAGATTTGCGAGAAGACTCCTATTTAGAGATTCAGAAATTTCAGAAATACTTATATGTAAGGAATTGGAAAGAGATACCAATTGCCACTGTTGCCCATTCATAGAAATGATTTTCAATAGAATGGCCACGTCCTGAGGGCGCATACCGTTGTGTTTTCTCATAATACAAATGTACTAATTATTTCTCATTTCGCAAATCGCGAAATGAGAAATAATTTACTACACCATTCTCGAAAGGAAATCAGTTATTTTGTGTGCCCTTGTTTACGTCTTTTGCCGTCGTCTGCGTCTTCACAAATGACTCGGTCAATATAAATAGCGCTGTGTTGTATAAAAAAGCATAATATTGAGCCAGAAGAAAGCAAAAACAGAAACGCAAGCATCCTAAGGGCTGCTTTGGGTTTTAATAAATGACCCTCTTTGTTACACCATATAACCATAACAAGATCAAAAGTGCCATTTTTAACAATTACACTTCAAAAATTATGTTTCATATGCGTAATATCAGGTTTATCCTGACAAATAGACTATAAAACATAATTTTTTGGTCAAAAGGGAGAAACATTCAATTATCTTTTGTATCATTGTTGTCAGGTTTATCCTGACATTATTACTATGAAAAGTAAATACATCTCAACGCAATCAAACGGACTTCTATCCTATTTCAATGGGCAGAATAAGGCCTGTTTTGACTATAGTGAAGCGTTCGATGCAATGCCTGATTCAAAGGAAAGCACTCTTCGAGAGTTACTTAGCGACATGACAAAGCGCGGACTTCTGATGAGATTGAAAGATGGCGTTTATTATATCATACCATACGAAGCTAATGCTGAAAATTTTATGCCCGATTGGCATTTAATAGCCGAAGATTTAGTAAATAATGCTCAATATTATATTGGTTATTATTCTGCCTTGCAAATTCATAACCTTATAACACAGCCTTCTTTGAAGGAACAGATTGTTGTTTCAAAACAAATACGGCCATCTATAATTAAGATTAAAAACGTATCTTTTCAATTTATTTATCATAACGAAAGTCATTTTTTTGGAGCAAAAAAAATGTGGGTAGATAGTTTTAATAAAGTGCAATGTTCTGACCTTGAAAAAACAATTATTGACTGTTTGTTCAAGCCTGATTATGCAGGTGGGATTGTTGAAGTCGCAAGGGCAATTTACATTTCGAAAGAAAAAATAAAATTTGACACGCTACTTGATTATACACAAAAATTCAAATCTCAGGCGGTTATTAAACGACTTGGGTTTTTATTAGAGCTATTGGAAATAAATAATAACATCACTGAGGAATTACAAAAAGCAAAAACGGCTTCTTATGTTTTATTAGATACGGAATTGCCAAAATCTGGAAAAATGATTAGCAGATGGAGCATTCAGCAAAATTTAGAAACAGAAACAATTAAGTCTGCCCTATATACATGATTAAACCAGGCGAAATACAGCAGAAGGCACGCGAAGCAGGTGTTCGTGACCAGCAGATAGAAAAAGACTATATGCTCTCATGGATATTGCAGGGTATTGCCAAACATGAGAAACTTTCAAAAGTGATTGTGTTTAAAGGTGGAACCGTTTTAAAGAAGGTATATTTTGAAG
This sequence comes from Cytophagales bacterium, assembly GCA_025360235.1. Lineage (GTDB taxonomy): Bacteria > Bacteroidota > Bacteroidia > Cytophagales > Cytophagaceae > JANYCO01. The sequence goes on along the minus strand of JANYCO010000367.1, from coordinate 4,697 downwards.
ACTATCGATTTTCGGAAGACCTTGATTTTACTTTGCTTAACAACGAAATTACAAACGAGCAAGTTTTTGAATGGTTTAAAGAAACCTTCGAATATATTTTGGAGGAAGCAAATATTCGTCTCGAAATTATTGACAACAACGAACACGAAGACGGTGGAATTAATTTCTATATCAGTTACGTTGGCCCATTGGGAGGACAAGGAAATAACAAAAAAGTGAAAGTTGATATTTCTAGAAGTGAGCAACTTGTTTTTGAACCTGTACTAAAAGATGTTCTTACTGGATATTCAGATCAGGAGACACATCAGCTACTATGCTACCCGCTGGAAGAAGTTCTTGTTGAAAAAATGCGTTGTGTAATGCAACGTATGGCGGCAAGGGATTTTTATGACATTTGGTATTTATTGGTTGTACACGAAATGAATGTAGAATTTCATATGAATGAATTCGCAAATAAATGTGCAAATAAAAAACTAAACCATGTCGATTTTCAAAAAAAGCTGGCAGAACGTTTACCTCAATACAAAGGGCGTTGGGAAAGCTCAATGAAGGAACAAATACAAAATTTGCCCGACTTTGATCAGGTGGAAAGAGAAGTAATGAGGCATTTGAAGAAATTGAAAATATGAGAAAAAACAAAAAGACAAGTTCAATTTCATTGATTTGTTTGCAGGAATTGGTGGATTTCATCTTACAATGTATAACGTGGGCGGAGAATGCGTTTTCGCAAGCGAAATATTTTTCCTCAAGACTCACACTCCTCACTTTTTTCTTGCTGACACTCTTGCTCCCCTTTTGTCTGGACCGCTGATTTTTCGGTGGTGTGCACCTGATTCTGTTAGAAATGAAATTAATAAACATCACCAATTATATTTTTAATAAATAAGGATTAATATATTAACATTCTGATAACGGGCAACTGTTGTTGGAGAAAAAGCTCCAACAAGAGCGAAAATGGTTTCTATTGTTCTAGATGGCCGAATATAGGACACATCAATCGCTTGCCACACATTCATTTTGAAATTTTTAAAATGCTTTCTAGTACGTTCTTTATATCCATTTCTTGTGTTATTTTCTCGTCTGTATTTTCTACTCCATCATACGTGTACAAATCGTGATCAATTTCAGCATCGTATGTGAAAATATTTACTAATGGAATATTCCATTTTTTAGGAACAAAATATTCTCTATCAATTAATCCTTTAATGATGCAATCCTCTATAAGACTTATACTGATGTCATTTTCATTTTTATAAACTAATGAATTATAGAATTTATAATTCGCACCATCTCGATAATAATAGTTAAACTTTACATTCATAATAGTATTTGTTTTTAAAGTATTAGGCAAATATAAATAAAAATATGACTCTTAAAGTCCGTTGACTTAAAATCTACAATACTTTAGCTTGGCCTAATGGATATTAAGCAAAAAGTAGGCTCTAGGATTAAAGAATTGAGAAATCAATTAGGTCTTTCTCAGGAAGCCCTAGCATTTAAGGCCGAAATTGATAGAACATATGTTTCTGATGTAGAAAATGGAAGAAGAAATGTGTCTGTCGAAATATTAGAAAAAATAATTAAGTCACTCGAAGTCTCTTTTACAGAATTTTTTACTACTAAAGAATTTAAGAAATGAGACAAGCATACTACAGAAATACATTGGGAGCTTTTTTAGGAGAAAACAATTCTGCAATTGTTGGAAAACTTAATATTGAAAACACTAGATTTGCTCAACAATGGACTATTGGAACAACTTCTTGGATCGAATTCATTAAAATACTCAAAGATGGTTTTTCAAAGCTAAAAACTACCTATGCAAAATCATCTGATTGGCATATTCTACTAGAATATGAAATTCCCAGGTTGTCTAGTCGTATTGACGCTGTAATCTTGGCTGAAGATCTAATTTTTGTTATTGAATTTAAATTAGATAGAGAAAAATACGAAGCAGCTGATATAAGACAAGCGGAAGATTATGCATTAGATTTAAAAGACTTTCATTTAGAAAGCAGAAATAAATCGATAATTCCAATCTTGCTAGCCCCTGAGGCAAAACACAAAAAACAAGATATTAACAACTCAACAAGCGTTAGCCATTGTTTGTTGGCAAATAAGAATAATTTTCACGAGATCATATATCAGGCATATCTTGCAAAACATTTATCAAATACAATAATTGACTCTGTTAGTTGGGAAAATAGCGATTACAAACCTACCCCGACTATTGTTCAAGCCGCTAAAGCTCTTTTCGCTGGTCAAAAAGTTGAAACAATATCTACCTCAGGGGCAGAGTCGATTAATCTTACCAAGACATCTAAATATATTATTGATGTTATTAATGATGCAAAAGCAAACAAGAAAAAAGTGGTTTGCTTTGTTACTGGAGTTCCAGGAGCTGGGAAAACCCTTGTCGGGTTAAATGTAATTCATGAAAAGGACCTTTTTGGTGGACATGAATTTGATACTGCATACTTTTCTGGAAATGGACCATTAATAAGTGTTTTAAAAGAAGCTTTGGCTAGGGACAATTATGAAAAACGACTTTTAAAATACAAAATAGACTCTGTTGGCGAAAAGCCAACAAAAAAAGAATCTCAACAATCCATTAAAGGGAAAATTCAAAATTTACATTCTTTCATTAAAGAAGGTATACGTAATAAAAATGCTCCTACGGAAAAGGTAGTGGTATTTGACGAGGCTCAACGATGCTGGGATGCTCTTCACTTTTATAATAAGTCCAAACAGAACCAGAATAGAGAAACAAATCCATTTGAAATCCAAAAAAAATCTGAGGCCGAACTGTTATTTGAAATTATGAACAGACACAAAGATTGGGCTGTTATAATTGCATTAGTAGGAGGCGGACAAGAAATAAACACAGGTGAAGGCGGAATAGGTGAATGGGGTAAAGCACTTAAAACAGAATTCTCCGATTGGTATATTCATATCTCGCCTCAATTACTATTTGGTGATGAATCAACGTCGAACCAAACCTTGTTTGACATTAAACCCTCTAGTCTTTTAATTTCAACAAACGATGATTTACATTTAAAAGTTAGCCATCGTTCCTTTAAAGCCAATAATTTAAATTCGTGGGTGAATGCGGTCCTAGAAAATGAACCTGAAAAAGCAAAGAAACTCTTCTCTACTATAAAAGATTCTTTCCCAATTATAATTACCAGAGATTTATCTTCGGCAAAAAAATGGTTGAAAGATAAAGTAATTGGAAATAAACGAATTGGATTTGTGGCTTCATCTAGTGCAGTAAGACTGAAAGCCGATGGAATTAATATAGATGATAGGATAGAAGTTGAATCATGGTTTCTAAACGATCCAAAAGACATTCGATCTTCCTATTATCTTGAACAAGCTGCAACAGAGTTCGATATTCAAGGTCTTGAAATTGATTTTTGCGGATTATGTTGGGACTTAGATTTGTCATTTGATACTAAGTGGATTCCTAAAAAATTTCACGTGAGTTCCTCTAGTTGGTCATCCAATGTTCAAGAAATAACTCAACAATATCTATTAAATAAATATAGGGTTTTACTAACGCGATCACGTGAAGGTTTAATAATATGGGTTCCTAAAGGAAATAATGATGACCCAACTCGGCCTATTACTGATTATGATAAAATAGTGGAATATTTGGAAAGATGTGGGTTACAACATTTGTAAAATGAAAATCGTCAAAGTTGTTTGTGGAATTATTTGGCAGGAAGATAAAATTTTTATCGCGCGTAGAAAACCAGAAAAATCTTTAGGTGGTTATTGGGAATTTCCTGGAGGTAAAATAGAACATGATGAAACACCAGAAGAGGCTTTAGAAAGAGAATTAAAAGAAGAGTTAGGAATGGCAGTTAAGGTGGGAGACTATTTTTATACCAACAAACATGATTATGAAAAAATCTCTGTGGAGTTAATTTCTTATCAAGCTACTTTTGTTTCAAGTTCATATTTACTTATAGATCATGATTCATTTGCGTGGATAACGCCTAAAGATTTACTAAACTATAAATTGGCAGAAGCAGATATTCCAATTTATAAAAAATTATTAGAGATATAATTCCACCTTTGATTTCTATATACCTTCGCCGTCGTTTGTGTCTTCAGGTAACTATATACTTTTCGCCCTTGGAGCTTTTTCTCCAACAAGGGCGAAAATGGTTAATTCCGATTGCTGATTTTTAGCAATCTCTTTTCCGATTTTCAAAGCATCTGCTTTGTTATCGGTTTTGGCGGTCAACTTACTGTTCCCTTCGCCTTTTACGCCCCAACCACCTTGTGTTGGCACTACGTATTGATTTTTACCTTTTGCCATTATTTATCTATTTAAAATTATCTGTTATTCTTGTTTTGTCTTCGTTTTCCTTGTCGTTCTTATGATACAATTCAATGAATGTAATTTTTTGTTCGTCAGGAAAATGAGCATAAATCAATCTCAACCCTGAATTTACTCCTCTTCCCTTTAATGCCTTGCAAGCAATTTTATTAACCTTGATGATACACGTTTCTAAAACCAAATTATCAATACGAAAACTAAACGGTGGTCGTTCATCGGGTGTAACTTCTAACACTCGTTTAACCACGTCTAAATCGTCATTTAGCGTTCTGTATTTTTTAAAAAGGTTTTTCAAATCCTTTTAGTGAACGGAGTTTGAAGTATGGGAAAATTAAAAGCAGGGGAACAGTAT
>JANYCO010000283.1 GCA_025360235.1 Cytophagales bacterium | reverse complement strand
ATCATTATCTTTCACATGTTTTTTCGGAAACAGAAAATGCCACGATTGAAAAATTTGTAATTTCTAAGAAGGTAGAAAAAGTAAAAGAATTTATTCGGTATGGCGAACTTACGATTAGTGAGATTGCCTGGAAATTTGGCTATAGCAGTATTCAGGCCTTATCCAACCAGTTTAAGAAAGTAACGGGAATGACACCAACAGAATATCGAAAGAAGGAAGTCGTAACTAAAAAATAATTTAATCGAAAGTGAAACTATATTTACTTTATATAATTTTAGTTTTATCCATTCCTCTAAATGCCCAGAATCTGATTACTGGAACAATAAAGGAATTAGATGAAAATGGGACCGAACAGCCATTGTTTGATGTGAAAGTATATTGGCTTGGTGATACTAAAAGTGTACGAACAGATACGCTTGGTAATTTTAGTATTTCATATGATTCCATTACAAATAAAAAAGTGGTTTTAGAACTTTTGGGTTACGCAAGCGATACTCAAATAGTAAGAGCTCAGGGTAATTTTAATTTTGTTTTGAAACAGGAAGGTAAAGAATTGAAAACAGTTGTTATAGAAGGAAGAAAAAATTCGACCGATATTGATTTTGAAAGTTCTTATAATACGAAACTGATGAAAGAAAAAGAACTTTTCAAAGCGGCTTGTTGTAATTTGTCGGAAAGTTTTGAGACCAATCCATCCGTGGATGTAAATTATTCGGATGCGGTATCTGGTGCAAAACAAATTCAAATGCTGGGACTTTCCGGAATCTATACACAGCTTACCACAGAGAATCTTCCCGGTACAAGAGGACTCGCTTCTAATTTTGGGTTGTCTTATATTCCCGGTACCTGGATAGAAAGTATTCAGGTTACTAAAGGTATAGGCTCTGTTGTGAATGGGTATGAATCAGTGGCTGGACAAATTAACGTAGAATTAAAAAAGCCTGAAGAAAGCGAAAAGCTTTATTTAAATGGGTTTATGAACTCCATGCTTCGCACGGAAGGAAATCTTAATTTAGCGACAAAAATTTCTAAAAGACTTTCAACTTCCGTGTTGACCCATGCTGATCTTTGGAAGAATAAAATTGATTTTAATAAAGATGGATTTTTAGATATGCCACTTAGTAATCAATATTCATTTATAAACCGCTGGAAGTATAAATCAAAAAAAGGGTTTGAATCTCAGGCCGGAATAAAAGTACTTTCAGACGATAGAACCGGAGGTCAAGTAGATTTTGATAAAGGAAAGGATAGGCTTACTACCAATCATTATGGTTTGGGAATTCAGACAAAGCGGTATGAGGGTTTCGCTAAAGCAGGCTATGTATGGCAAGCCAAACCATATAAGAGTATAGGATTAGTGCTTGATGGACTACAACATCAAACGGATAATTATTTTGGATTGACTACCTATAAAGGGCTTCAGCAATCTATATATGGTAATCTTATTTATCATTCCATTATAAAAAATACAAATCATAAATTCAAAACCGGATTTAGTTATCTGTATGATTCTTATGATGAAAAAATAAATACAACGGTTTATAAAAGGATAGAGTCTGTACCTGGTGCATTTGTGGAATATACTTTTAAGCACAAAGAACGATTGAATATAGTATCTGGTTTTCGTGCTGATTACAACAGTCTTTTCGGATGGATCTTTACACCGAGACTTCATGCTAAATATAATTTGACGGAAAAGACAACACTACGTATAGCAGCTGGGAGAGGTCAACGTACAGCTAATATTTTTGCTGAAAATATGGCTTATTTTGCCACCTCAAGACAGGTGGTTATTCTGCCTCCTAACAATGGCAAGGGTTATGGCCTTAATCCGGAAGTAGCATGGAATTATGGAGTAAATCTTTTACGTGAGTTTAAAATAAATCATCATCCAGGGAATTTGAATTTGGATTTCTATAGAACGGATTTTAAAAATCAAACAGTGGTAGATCTGGATGCTAGTCCGCAGAAAGTGGTTTATGGAAATTTAAATGGTGAGTCGTATTCTAATAGTATACAAACGGAATTAAATTATGAGCTTATTAAAAAATTTGATATTCGATTGGCTTACCGTTATTATGATGTTAAGACTACCTATCACAGCCAGTTGATGGAAAGATATTTATTATCAAAACACAGAGCTTTTTTAAATTTAGCTTATGCAACAAAAAACAAATGGTCATTTGATTTTACGATTAATTGGAATGGAAGAAAACGAATTCCAAACACAGGGTCCAATCCGGTTGTTTATCAACGATCAACTTATTCACCCGGATATATTATGATGAATGCGCAGGTATCAAAGAAAATGTGGAAAATTTTTGATGCGTATATAGGTGTGGAAAACATTGGCAATTTCAGGCAAAAGGATTTAATAATCGGTGCGAATGCGCCTTTCGGCAATTATTTTGACAGTTCTTTGATATGGGGTCCTATACTGGGAAGAATGTACTATATAGGCTTCCGTTTGAAAATTAAATAATTACTTGCAAACCTGCGTTTTAATAGTTAAAATTGTATAGCAAATTGTTCTAGCAATATGATTACTAAAAACAATACGTTTACCGAAATTATAAGTCAGAACAAATCTCTTTCTTCCGTACTTGAGCGGTTTGGTGTTGGAGAAAGGGATTATCAAAAGACTATTGAAGAGGCAGGGAAAGCACTTAATACAGATCCTGAATTTATGGTTGAGATCATCACTGCGTTTGATGAGGACAATAAACCCGACCAAAAAGTGTTGATGAAGTTTCCGATAGAAACCATTCTTAATTATCTCAAAAAGTCTCACCGTTATTATCTGGATAAAAAAATACCAGAGATCGAAATTTCTCTGCAAGATATCATTCGCCGTTCCAATCAGGGGAATGCAGTATTGTTTGCATTAGGTAATCTTTTTATTGCATACAAACGAAAGCTTACAGAACATATTGAAAGTGAAGAGAAAGAATTGTTTCCTTACATTGAATTCCTGATTGGTCAATTGAGAGGTGATTTTGATTATAAAATTTCTCAAAAAATTATTTCCCGTTTTTCAATTCAGAAATTTGAAGATTCGCATTCTAATGTAGAGGAGGATATTGAAAAGACCAGGAATACGATTATGAAATATTCTCCAGTAAAGACCTTTGCTATGTCATATAGAATATTTTTAAATCAACTGGAATTGTTTGAAAAAGATTTACATCGTCATTCTATAATAGAAGATGAGGTATTGGTTCCTAAAGCGCAAAGGTTGGAAGAGCTGTTGAAGGCAATGGTTGAGAGGAGTTAATGTTGAATTTTTAGTTGTGAATTTTTATTTTTTCTATAAATGTTTTAAGTTAAGAGTTTCACTAAAAATCGAACTAAATGAGCTACAATATTTTCTTAGACGATATACGAACAATAGATATGGTTTATAAGGCACCATATCCTGAATTTGTAATTTTAAGAAGTTATGATTCGTTTGTTTCCTTTATTAAAGAAAATGGAATACCTGATTTATAAGTTTTGATAATGATCTTGGGGAAGATGAAACAGGAAATTTATTACCGGATGGGTATGCCTGCGCTAAGTGGTTGGTATATGAAAGTGATTTGGATTTAAGTAATCTTAAATTTCAAATTCACTCTTCTAATCCGGTTGCCAGATTACAGATAGAGTCATTGTTGAATAATTATTTAAAGCACATAAAAAATAAATAGTACAGTATACTTGATACAGGTGCATTATACGCCTATATTTAAGTTCTAAATCTTACGAAGAGTGAGTTTTAGGTTTTAACTTTTGATTGTTATACCAACTTACCAGAAGGAAGAAAGATAGGCTATTAGGGCATTTTGATCTTCCTTGTGAAATTGAAACCATTATACTTTTAAAATATGTCTGGAATATCTGCACTTGATGTTGTCATCGGATTAGTATTTATTTATCTAATCTACAGCCTTCTGGCTACTTTAATTCAGGAAATCATCGCTACGAACCTTGGGTTCAGAGCAAAATTATTACGAAAAGCCATAAGCAGGATGTTGGACGAGGAAAGTGATGAAAACGCTTTTATGTCGAGGATGTTTTCTTGGTTATCTATTCTTTTTTTTCAAAAAAAGAACGTCAATAATTTTTCTGAATATTTTTACAAACATCCTCTCATCAAGTATTTGGGAGAAGATAAATGGCACAGTAAACCTTCCTATTTAAGTGCAAAAAATTTCTCTAAAATCATTATAGATTTATTGAGAACCAATAATATAAAAACAGGAGAAGATTTTAAAAATAAAATTGAAGAAAGTTTAAATGACCCCGAAAAAAGCAATCTACCTCTTAAGGGTGAAAGTTTGCAACACCTTAAATCGCTTTGGATAGATGCTCAGGGGGATGTTGAAAAATTCAAAGCACTGCTGGAGCAATGGTTTGATGATATGATGGAGCGGACCACCGGCTGGTATAAAAAGTATACTCAGATTATCCTTTTTATAATTGGATTTATTATCGCTATGACGTTTAATGTTGATACTATTTTAATTGTAAAAAAACTTTCGAAAGATCCTGTGTTAAGAGCCCAGATAGTCCAACAGGCAAGTGGTTACCTGAAAGAACACCCTACCTTGCTGGCAGAACTGGAAGCCTCTAAAAAAAGAGTTGACGATGAATTAAATAAAAGTAGCAGCAAAACAAAGTTAGATTCTCTAAATGCCAAGGATGCAAAAGCAGCATACGATTCTATTTACAAGGCAAAAATTGCAAAAATTGATACGCTTCAAAAGACAGCTGATACGTTAATAAAGAATGACATTGCCAACATTAATGGAGCTCTAGGGCTAGGATGGGTAAAAGACCCAAAGTGTAAGGATTGTCGTATTTGTTTGCCAAAACCTGCTGGAAACAACCGCTGGTTTTTCATAGGTTGGTTGCTCACAGCCCTTGCCATATCAATGGGTGCGCCTTTCTGGTTTGATTTATTAAATAAATTAATGAAGTTGAAAGGTTCAATAGGAAAGGATGATTCATCTTCGGATAAGAAAGATAGTAATGAGCCAGCTATTACTCAACGTAAAGGATAATGAAAGTAATAGTAAAAAATAACTTCCTGAATGTACGCGTTGGAAAACCTAGTGTAAACGCTCCTTGTTATCAGTACCTGGCTCCTGGAAGTGAGTTGGAGGTAGATGGTGTATTGTATGAAGGAGATTCCTATGAGGGAACTACAAAGTGGTTGAAGGATGAAGCGGGGAATTATTATTGGGCGGGAGGGGTGATCAATAATAATAGTATTAGTAAGCCAGAGATTATCAAAGATGAAGCAAACTTTGATCTAATAAAAAAAATAGTCTTAAAAGGAGGAATACCCAAAGGAGATGGCAAGAATATAACTATTGCTATTTTAGACAGTGGTATTGATATCTCTCATCCTTCATTGACAAATTCAATAATAGAAAGTGTTGATTTTTTATCTTCAGACAAAGGTCAAAAAATTACAAATAATCATGGGTCTCTAGTTGCTGGACTTATAGTATGTAACGACTCAATTTTGAAAGGCTTAGCACCTGAAAGTAAAATAAGAAATTATAGAGTTATAGATAATAATGGATATGTAGATAGTAAAGCACTATTTGATTCTCTTGCCTATATAGTGAATAATAATATACATGTTGACATTATCAATTTGAGCTTGGATGTAGGAGATGATGTTATAGAAATAATTCAGGATAATGTAAATAAATTAATTAGCAAAGGATGTATAATTATTGTTTCAGGTGGAAATGCAGTATACATAAATAGCATAACAAACTTGAAAGGAGTAATCAGTATTGGCATATTTAATACTAATGATTCTCTAAAAACAAAACCAAATTATATTGTTTCTTACTTAAATAACTCTATAAAGTCTACGGGAGTAGCTGTTCAGAAGGCATATGATTATATCTCGGATGATAGTGCTTATGCAGCAATTACAACTGGGTTGGTTAGTAGATATATTAGTAGTGAAAACATTCAAAAGGATGAATTACAATTACGGGTAATTGATTTTTTGAAAAATAATTCATTTCCTGAAAAGGAAGAAAATAAGTTTGAAATATTTAAACCATATAAAATATGAAATTTTTTCCTCTCTATATAGCGGTTCTATGTATGCATGTAGCGGTAAAAGGTCAGACACCTTATTATGACGCTTTGAGCTTAAGTAATCTTAAAAATAAAAATGGTTCTAGCGCTGTTGTTTATGATCAACTCACTAAAAAGGTTCAATTCAAAACAGATAGTATTGCTTTAATACAATTAAGTAATACTCTAATAGCATATCTTTCAGAAGCTGAAAAAGAAAAAATAAGAGCTTCGACAGATGGTGTAGGGATATATAATGTGCTTAAAGAATCATTGAAAGGAAATCCTTTTATCTCTATGGGTACAGTTCAACATGATGCTGGTTTCTTAGGGAAAAATAGTAATGGTACAGATATAAAGGGGCTAGATATTGGTTCTGCACTTTCTTCTCTTTCAGGTATGGACGTAACCAAATACGCACAAGCCACCGCTGACTTTCTTGCTGAAAGAGTAAAAGAGGAACTCACACTTGCTTTTATAGATAAATTCAAGAATGTAATTGATACAATACCTGAGATAAAAGGATTGCTTCCGAAAACATATCAGGTATTCACTACAAATGATCCTTTTATGATCCCTTCTTTTGGACAAACCTATAAAACGGCTTTTGTTCAGGATATGGAAAGAATGATTTATAATTTTGAGATTCTTATTAAAACCAATGAAAAATATAAAGCGTTGCGAAACAGTCCGGAGTTTACCGCTTATATGACTTCGTATCGAGCGGCAGATATGGCTTCTAAAGGATATCATACTGCGGATATTTTCACTGAGTTGGATATTTATTACGGGGATTTTTTGAAGGCTACGGTTGTAACTAATATGGGTAGGAAAGACAAAGATTCTATTACAATAAACAATCTAATTAAACTGATAAACATATTCTCAGAAAGTCTGAGAGACACTTCTTCAAAAAAGACCTGGATCGATTTGAAGGATTTTGCAAAACTATCCGAAAATGGAAAAAAGATCTATTTTGGATTATT
>JANYCO010000220.1 GCA_025360235.1 Cytophagales bacterium | reverse complement strand
CTTATTAAAATTATTATGATAAGGTTTTAACAAATAAACAATAAAACTACTCTCCAAAATTCCGATCCAGGATTGAATTGTTTTTACATCTACCCCTACTTCCACAGCCAACGAACTTAAATTTAATTCTTGACCAGTTCTTCCTGCTAGCAATCGGACAAATCGTTCGAAAACAATTAAGTCATTAATGTTTTTTAATTGCCTTAGATCACGTTCAATATAGGTTCTGATATAATTAGGATACCAGTCTATGGGTGCAATTTCTTGGTCGTAAACAGGCGGGTAAAACCCTTTAAACATCAGCTCTTCATCCAATTTTGAAGCCATGCCCGAACTATGTAGTTCATTTAGCGAAAACGGTAACAAATTCAAATACCCAACCCTTCCAGCCAATGTTTGAGAAATATTCTGTTGCAGTAGAAAATTATTTGATCCCGTTAGAATAAATAAACCTTTCTCTTTACTATTATCCAAAATTTCCTGGAGATAAGAAAAGAGTTCTGGAACCCTTTGAACTTCATCCAAAATCGCTCCATTTGGAATAGTCTGCAAAAAACCCCGAGGGTCTTCTAATGCAAAATTTCGTACATCAGGATTTTCTAATGACAGATATGGTTTGTTTGAAAAAATGCTTCTTACCAATGTGGTTTTTCCAGATTGCCTCGGCCCCACGACAGCAACGGCCTTGAACGTTTGTCCCAGGTGCTCCAGCCTTAGTTGTGCATCTCTTTTTAACATAGTACAAATATATGGAATTTTATGGAATCAGATTCCATAAAATTCCATATTAAACATAAATTATTGATTATCAAATGCTAATTACTAAAAAAATTCCCCTTTTGCGTCTTCACAAACAACGTGTTTCTATAAAACAGCGAGCTAAGTTATACTTTCTGATAACCTAATTTCAAAGTTATCAACCTTTGAAAAAGCCATCATCATACGCTTCTGAAAATTGTTCATAGTCTTTCTTTACCCGCTCTGTATAATAGTTGCAATAATTATTCATGTCCTTTTTCCAGGTATTTGAATGAGCAAACGCTATCAATTCATCCGCAGCGGCAGCACCTTGTCTACCCGAACTTCGCAATTGATCCCAGGCGGTAATATCAGCCATTGTTTTTATAACCGGTTCCAGTTTGGTCAGTTTCCCTTTGCATAAACGCAAATCTAGTTTGTCTTGTGTAGGCTGAAGTGCTTTTAATACAAACCATTTCTCTTTTATTTTTATACTACTCAACAAAGCCAAAGGAAATGCCTGAATTCTTTTTTGAATTGTAATTATTCGTTCTGCCTGATTTTTCCATTTTGGCTGGTCAACATTTAAATGGTTTTTCATACTGGAATGATTGGCAATTTTAAGGTCCAAAAGGTAGTTTCCATTCGGAGACCCTTTTCCCTCTACTAGTAAAACATAACGTTCAAGGCCAAGGCTACCTGTCCCTGCAATCCTAATTCCTACGTCAAGCACTTTATAAAATCCAGGATTGGGTTGATCTTTTGCCCACTCATATATTGCTTCTGAAATTTCTAGCTTTTTAGTTTTGTTTAAATAAGCTACATGTGAATTGTCTACTAATAACTTTTTTCTGTTGCCTTCTATAGTGGTACGGCTTTCAATGAAGTCTTTTCTGTTTCTATTTTCCAGCGTTTCAAGAAATTTTTTTACCATACCTTTTGCAATCTCTTTTTGTACCAGCCTTGAATAGCCCACTTTAAGCGTTTCAGTATAACCATTCAGAAAATTTCCGCCAAGATTAAGTGTTTCCTTTTTGTTTGTTTTAAGCGTATCGTTTGCAATCATAATACTAACCATCAAACGCGCTACATCCCAGAGACAGGGAGCTAAAGCACTTTCATCAAAATCATTTATATCAAAATAAACCAAACGGTTATCCGCCTTATAACTTCCAAAATTTTCAAGGTGTAAATCCCCGCAAAGCCAGGCCAAAGGTGAATTATTCAATTGAGATACCTCAGGCAGATCTTCATAAAACAAGTGGCACGAACCTCTGTAAAATACAAAAGAATTTTGCCGCATGTTTTTGTATTTCATCTTTAACATCTCCGGTATTCTACCTGAATTAAACAGCTTGATTCTTTCAGGTACTGGCTTTAGTGCAGACTTATTCATTTTCCATGTATGCTTTACCCATTACTTTTTATTTTTTTCTTAAATTCATTGCTTTCCCTCTCCAATTAACGTATTTTTATATACTTGTTTTTGGAAAGCCTTTCTTCATAACAGAAGGAAGTGCATTACCAAGATACGATTTAAACATAATTAAGTATATGGATTTCGAACAATATATTGGATATATACCGGAGCGACTTGACTTGTCCAAATTATTAATGTCGATCATTATAGGGGGTGCTATAGGCATAGAAAGAGAGTATCGCGGCAAAGCGGCGGGCTTTAGAACAATAATTTTGATCTGTGTCGGTTCAACCCTCTTTACTATTTTTTCTATTCAAATTGGCGCGCCCTCCAATTCCGATAGAATTGCGGCCAATATTATTACAGGGATCGGCTTCCTGGGAGCAGGTGCTATTTTCAGGGATGTGAATAATCTAACCAGAGGATTAAATACCGCCACCATTATATGGATTACGGCTGCTTTAGGCATGGGCATTGGTGCAGGCCATTTTATTATCGTAGTTTTAAGCACTGCAATATTAATTATCATTTTAACAGGCTTTCCTTTATTAGAAAGAATGATTAGCAGAAAACATCAGGTAAGAACTTACAAAATTTGTTTCAAGCACAACGATGCAATTGTTGAAATGGACAATTCTTTTAATAAACATGAGTTAAGTGCCAGAATTGCCAAACATATTATGCAGGAAGATAAAATTGTTTGCCATTGGACAGTAGCAGGAAGTGAAGGTAGCCATACCCGCTTTGCAAGTACGCTCCACGCTGCAAATGGGGTAATAGAGTTTGAATATAATTAGAGCCGGCTTCTTACTGATTAATAATTTTTCCGAAAAAACCCAGATCGTTCGAATTGACCTTTACAAGATAAATACCTTTACTCCACCCATTCAATAAAATTTCTTTTTCTGAAATCCCCTTGTCTGCCTGATAATTTTCTTGAAGCACTATTTGTCCTACTGCATTTATTACAGCAAAAGAAACCTGACGATCGCTACCCAACTGAGTTATAATCTTATTTCCTTCCAGTACAATTTTATCTCCTTCATAGGTTAGCCAATCTTCTTTAGAATAAGAATACGTTCCATCCACATCTTCCATTTTCAAACGGTAATAAACTTCTGTAGCCGACACTTCAGAATCCACAAAAGAATAATTATTCGTACCCGAAGCATTCCCATGGCTTTCAACCGTTCCAATGGTTTCGAAATTTATTCCATCCGTACTTTTTTCTACCACAAATGCTTTACTATTTTTTTCTGAAGCTGTCGTCCAATCTAATTTAACAGAATTAGCTGAAGACTTTTGTGCATCAAAAGAGATAATATCCACAGGCAAGGTACAACTGGAGGCACAATTTATTCTCATCCAATTTAATTTCAATGACGCTCCATTTGTGGCAGTCAGATAAATTTTTTGTTTGCCGGCAGCAAGGTTTACGCCTGCAAGATTTTTAGTACTCCAGGCACCGCCGGAATTAAGAGAAGCAGTCGTCCCAATTACAGTGCCGGCAGCATTATGAACCACTATTGTACTTGCTGCGGTTGTATTTACTCTGAAGTCAATGTTATAAGTTTGAGTAGTTGGGATATTTACATTATAGAAAATTGTATCGTCAGTAGCAGATAAAAAATTATAGGCATCAAGCGTACCTGAAGCGTCTGAAGTCACTTCCAGAAGAACGGAGTATGGCCATAGACAGGTAGTACCATTCCATCCGCAATAAGTAACACTCTTGTCAATATAATGTTCTGCTTCAATAATATTATTTACCAGATGCCAATAATTTTTATCGTAAGAAGACATGTGCGTATAAATGGTTCCAAGATTATTCAACGTCCCAATGGTAGGAGGTTGTACAAAAAGTTCTGTTGGATCTGTACTACCAGCTCTCGACAAAAACCAGGCATAACGAAATACCATTGGGTCTTGTTCCATATAATCAATTACGTCTACCATGAGTTGCGCGTGCTGGGTATAGGTTGCAGCTCCTGCTCTGTCAAACTCGGTTACCCAAATTGGCTTACCGTATTTTTTATAAAGGTTCAAATTTCCTGTAAACCCATAATGCCAGGTATCGTAAATATGAATACCGATATAATCTACCTGACAAGTCGGACAAGCTAAAAAGAAATCGTCCAGCCATTTGGTGCCGTCCATATTGTTGTAACCAGGCAGACAGGTTCCTGAACAATAACCAACAGCAGGGCTCACAATTTTTAAATTATAAGCGGTAGCAATAGCTTGCACTGAAGGCCAAATAGCAGCAGCAGCAGCTGGAGTCATATTCGCCTGCACATTGAAATTTGGTTCATTGAAAGCCAGTAAATACTTTACTTCAGGGTGTGCACTCAGGTAGGCGTTTAAAGCTGCGGCATTCCAGGAGCCATTCCAAAGCATTGGGCAAAATTCAATATAATTCTGGGAAGTCCCTATAACCGAAGCCATTGGTGTATTTGCCCAGTTGTAAAACCAGGTAAGGTAATTATCAACAGTAATACAATCTGCATTATCGATCAAATCACCTGAAACACCTCGTTTTGGACTAAGTGTCTGAGCTCCAACAGTACCTGCTAATAAAAGGATAATATAAATTATAGTACTGAACTTTCTCATTTGAACACTATTCTATATTGTATTTATACCCTTTTCAATAGGCATTGTCTACATCTTCTCTGGTAAATTTTATGAAAAATAAAACATTCTCTGGCTTTAGGGTATAGTTTTATACACTTAAGAA
>JANYCO010000194.1 GCA_025360235.1 Cytophagales bacterium | reverse complement strand
GCGTTTCGATGACTGAGCGGTACGGAAAAATCATCAATCCCAAGAAAACTGAAGCGGTCAATAAAATACCCAGAATCCTGCACAAGGGAGAAACAGGAAAACAGGGAGACAAAAACGGGACAACGGAGATGTGGGACAAGTTAGGTATGGAGGAATTTGATGCCATGCTCAGGGAGGTGTTCTGCGAAAAGATTCCTGAACTGGCTTGAGGGAAATGACGAAAGAGAAAAAATCATGTATCGGAAAAAGGGGAAGTAAAAGTAAAAGAGAATCGTATGGCAAAAATAGAAATTGACAGTATCAGCATGGAAGAGCTTGAAATCAAAATCAAGCAATGGGTCAGGGAAGTATTATCAGAACAGCAATCGGCTTTCCATAACTCCTCCAAACCGATGAATGCAAGAGAGGCGGCAGATTATTTGGGAATGTCGAAGGGAACTTTGTATAAGAAAACAGCCACTCAGGAAATTCCCTATATCAAACGGGGGAAGGTCTTGCTGTTCCACAAGGAGGAACTGGATAGTTGGTTGGAAAGCGGCAGGAAAGAGCCTGTGCAAAAGGTGATGGAGGAAACCGTTCAGCGTTCGTTCATCCGCCAGATAAGGGGGAAAAGCTAGGAATGCGGATACCTTCAAAAAAGGAAGGATTGGAAAAGAAGAAAAAAGAAAAAAATATTTGTTGGTAATTCTCCACAACCAAGACAGGGCGAAGGATTGGGAGTAGCGTGATGCTAAAGAGGGGGAATGGTGAAGAGATTTTGTAAAATTAAAAGAAGAGAGAAGATGAAAAGTAGAACGTTTAATGTGCCTGAAGAACTTATAGTAGAGTTCGCACAAGTATTGGGTAAACATGATTTGGCTAATTCCATTGAAGGAACTACAAAACAGGGAGAAGTTATCATTGAAGTGGATTATGAAACGCCACAGCGTAAGGTCATCCATGAGCTGCATGACCTCATTGACGACTTTAATGAGGAGGAGGAAGACGATGAGAATGAGGATGAGGACGACGAGGAATAGATAATTTATGTTTAGGGAAGGGCTGTTCTTCCTTTCCCTAAACTTTCTATTTATGTATCTGTATGAAACCAAAGTAGAGAAAGAGTGGAATGTTTTAGTTAAAAAATACAAGAAAATGGGCAAGGAGAAATCGGTAGACCAAGAACTTATGAGAGAGTTGTTGGAAGAGAAAAACGAAAGTAGTTGGTATCAAAAACAAAAGGAGGGCAAACCAATGGAAACAAAAAATGAAAATTTAATGGCGGAGAATTTTGCAAGGAAAACACCGCCAGTTTTGGAATCTACAATTCTAAGCGGATTGGGAGAAAATGGTATTTCCAAAGACTTCATTAGTCAGACTGCAAACTGGGTGCAACAGCATCCTTTGGAAACGATTCTGGGAGCGATTGCAATAGGGGGCTTCGGCTATATGCTCTATCAGCAGTTTGCCAAAAAACCAGAACCTGAATCAGAAGAGGCTTTAAAAAATCGTATAGCCAGAGCAAGGAGAAAACGTTTGAGGGAACGCAGGAAAACCTTTATGGAGAAAGCCAAAGATTTGTTTCATAGCGAGAACGAAAAAGGAGAACGGAAGTTTGACCTTGGGAAAACGGTGACTGCGGTTTCTGTTACAGCTATGGGAGCACTAGCAGGGGTGTTAACCGCTGAAAAGAGTGTACCTGTTACCTTGTTTGGTGCTGCCTCACTTGCACTGGCGGGATATAGTTTAAACAGCCCTCTGGTGAGTTTGGGAGCAATTGGTATGGCAGTTGGAGCATTGGTAAAAGAACTGGTGCGTAAGACAGTTAAAAGCAGCGTGGAAACAGTGAATACTTCTACTGTCAATCCTACTCCAGAAGAATCAAGTAGTACGGAGACAAATCAGGAAGCCCCAATCACTTCTGAGCAAGTAGTCGGAGAACTCAATGTTGAAGAGGAGAGCAAGGAGGACTTCGGAGAACTTGAAGGGATAATAAAAGCTCTTCGAGAAGAGGAAGTGTTGGAGTTGGCATAGGGTAACACTCTAAGTCAAATTTCATTACTGCTGTTACCGTGTAAGTAGAACTTTTCTGAACATTTAAAAAAAACAGGTAATTTATCTGAGGGAAAAAATATTGCCTAACAGGAAGGGATACTAAAATTGACAAAAAAATACCTAATCGAGGTACATGGGATAGTTATGTCTGTTTCGTTTCCTCTGACGAGAAATAGACAATCAAAGTATCGGAACCCAAGAGCGGAAAACAATTCAGCTCTTTTTTTATGCCTGAAAATCTCCCTGAATTCAAAAGATAGAGTTTAAAATAGCGTTAAATCCGATATGACAAGTTCTCGGATTAAAAAATCCGACACTTAAATAGCTGTCAGAATACTGTAAGAATAGGGTTGAACGTTGTATGAATAGGCAATTATCAATAAAAATGACAAGACGGGGGCGAGGGATACGCAGAATTAAGAATAACCAGCAGGAAATACTTGACCAGCTTCAAGTATTACAGGAACAGATTGATACCATTAGGGAGAGTATTCTTCATAACAACTCTGAATCCAACCATAAATCAAGAAGAAGAATCAAAAGTCTGAGCATTGACGACTATAAGACTTTCTTTAGCTGGCAGGAAAAAATTGTTTTTATTCTGAAGTACCGAAACAGACCCCTGCTGTCCTCTGAAATAGTTTCCTTCATGGACGATTTTGATACTGTATTTCAATACAAATGGACAGAACTCGATAAAGTAAAAATACTTTCAACACATATAACCCGTGCGGTAAAAAGAGGGATAATAACCCGATTTAAACAAGCTGCTGTAAGGGGGTATTATTATTCATTGCCTGACCTAATAAAAAGTTAGTTACACTTGTGCAAATCTTTTAAAAAAAATCGGGGCAAAAGAGATTAAAATAGACGGAGGACAACACCCTAAAGCGTTAATCCTCCTATGTAAAA
>JANYCO010000686.1 GCA_025360235.1 Cytophagales bacterium | reverse complement strand
AATTTTAAACATAACAATTCCGTCATTTGGGGTAATTAGAATTGTAAAGATTAAAGACAGGGAAACAAATTCTAAAAGGCTGGCTTTATGGCATCATAGCAGTTGCAATGTATGATCTGATCCGGATACCTTTTATCTTTGCCGGATGGGCCGATTTCATTCCACACATAGGCGATTGGTTATTGAGCCGATCCAATACTAACCCGCTAGTTGGCTATCTCTGGAGATACGTCGGCAATGGCGGAGGCATAGGCATTTCATTTGCCTTGTTGCTCCAGCTCCTCCCCTCAAAAACTAATTATACGCTTCACGGACTACTCTATGGATTATTTATTTTCTTGTCTTTAATCTTTACAATTCTAATTACCCCAAATGACGGAATTGTTATGTTTAAAATTACAACACTTACGTTCAGCGGAAGTCTTCTGGGGCATATTGTTTACGGCTTCACCTTAGGATATCTCTTTTCTACTAAAAAAGATGCTTCTTTCTATAATTTTCACTTCATAAAACCGTTAAAACCTAAAACCCTAATTTATGCTTCTTAAAAAATTAATCCGAAATTCATTTCTTCTCTGTCTGCTCTTTGTTGGATTTTCCTTATTATTCAATTTTAAAACGACAGACTTTTTTATAAAAAAAACTTCGGGAAAATTCCCCTATCTTAAAGATGGAGATATCATTTTTCAGATCAACCAATCTGGTCAAGGCAAAGCTATTCAGCTGGCCACACATTCTAAATATACCCATTGCGGAATTGTATTTATGGAAAACGGAAACCCAATCGTTTATGAGGCTGTTCAGCCAGTAAAGAAAACTCCTTTGGCAGAATGGATGAAACATGGAGAAAATAATTTCTTTGAAGTTAAACGATTGAAAGGCTCCGCTACCAATGTTACTGCCGATGTAATAACAAAGATGAAAAACAAATACAAAGAATTCGATGGGAAAAACTACGATCTTTATTTTGGCTGGTCGGATGAAAAAATATATTGCTCGGAATTGGTTTGGAAAATTTACAAAGAAGCAACAGGATTAGAAGTTGGGAAACTACAAAAACTAAAAGAGTTTGATCTTACCCATCCTGCCGTGAAGGCAAAACTTAAAGAGCGGTATGGCAATACAATTCCATACGAAGAAATGGTAATTTCACCTGCCGCGATTTATGAGTCAGAACTCCTTGAAACAGTAGAAAGCCAAAAATAGCGGCCTGACCACAATTCCATGCACGTTGGAAATTTTTTAAGACTTTTATGGAATTATGGCCTCTTTACCATCCTTTTATAAAACATCTATTTCTATGAAAAACAACTTCTCTGTTTCTATCGCAAAACCTTGTTCTGCGGATTGGAATAAAATGAGCCCTTCCGAACAAGGTAAATTTTGCGGTCTTTGTAGTCTTACTGTGGTGGATTTTACCAAAATGAACAACCAAGAGATAAAAGAATACTTCCTTTGTCACCAAAACAAAAAAACCTGCGGACGTTTCAATACTTCTCAAGTAACTAATACTCCAACACTCCATCCTAAAATAGTACTTTATATCAAACAATCGCATCTGAAAGCTTTAGCCTTTTCTATTCTGTCTCTTCTTACTTTTCTCATCGGTTGTCGCAAACCTGCCTCCAATAGTAGACCACATATGATGGGAGATGTTAGTTTTGAAACAATGGGAGAACCAAAATTTAATATAGAACAGGTGGATACTATTACAACAACTCCAAGGACAATTATTGGAGATACTACCTATATTTTTAAACAACTTGATACCATTAAAACAATTCCGAATCCGGAAAAACAAAGGAAATAACTCTTTAAAAGAAAACCCTGTTTACATTTAAACCCTAATGGTCGTGTAAAATTGGCTAAATAAGGATAATCGAGTATCTTTGCTTAAGTATGATTAAGCGCTTGGATAATTATTTCTCCCTTATTGCGAAATGTTTAATTTTTCCCCTGATTCTACTCTCTGTTAACGGGTTTTCTGAAACGATTTCCCTTACAGGAGAAGAGCCTCATATTGTCCTCAAAGGAACAAATCTTGAGCTTTATGAAGACACTTCCGGCAAGCGATCCATTGAATATATTCTTAAGAACCTTGATAAAACTGTTTATTTTATTCCCACAGAGCACCAGGATCATTTTATTTTAAAAAATCCCATTTCCTCTTATTGGTTTAAAGTAAAAATAAAAAACGACTCGGAGGACCAGCAACATTATATCCTTGAGTCCTATAATTACAGAATCGACTCCATGCTCTTTTATGAAATAAGAGAATCAAAACTGCTTATTACAGACAGCATTGGTGTTGCCTATAAATTTGAAAAGCGAGAAATCAAGCACAAAAATCTTGTATACGCTTTCTGGATGAAGCCTGGGGAGGAATGTACCATTTATATAAAATTGAAAAACCGCTATGAAACTCCTGTAGAATTGGTTTTGAGAGAACTCGAACATTTTACTTCTTACTCAATTTCAGAATATTTTTTCCTGGGTCTTTTCTACGGATCGATTCTGATCATAATAATTCTAAACATTTTAGCAGGTGCCTACCTAAAAAGCAAGGCGCACTACTATTATGTCTTTTATGTATTCTTCGTAGGCACTTTTTTTCTAAGTCAGGATGGAATGGGCTTTCACTTTGTATGGGCTTCGGCTGAGTTTCTCAACGATTATGCGTACATGTTATCTGTTTATTTTATGACCGTCTTTTTATTACTTTATACCAATGCCTTTTTAAATCTGAAAACATATTACCCGGGCTATCCTAAGATTTTTTACGGTTATATTATTATAAGAACTTTTATTCTGATTATAAATCTCATTTTCTTTCCGGAGATCAGACACCTGCTTTACATTGACATCGTACCTTTTTTAATGGCCTATTACTGTAGCTATTTATCGTATAGAAACGGATATCCTCTTTCTATTTATTTTCTGGTTGGCTCCACTATTCTTATTTCAGGATTCGTGCTCAATTTCCTTCAGCTCTTCTCGCTCATGGAGCGAAATATCTATACTTTTTATGTGATCAACGTTTGTTTTCTCTTAGAAATGATCGTCTTCTATTTTGCATTAGCAGAAAGGATTCGTTTTTACAAACAACATAAATCAATTTCGAAAGGGCTTAAAAAAGAAATTGAAGATAAAGAGCAACTAATCGAACAATTTATATACAAAACCTCTCATGACCTTTCTGGTCCTGTGAAAACAATACTCGGTGTAACCAACCTAGGCCTTGTAAGCAAAAACCTTGACGAGCAACATGACTATCTGCAAATGATTCAAACCACGGCATTGCGGCTAGATGAAGTATTAAAATCCATTGCAGAAATAAATATTATACGTGCTCAGGAAATTGAAAAGACGCTTCTGAATACTTCTATCTTAATGGAGAAGGTACTTAACAATCCGAAAATTAAAGAGCACAGCGACAAGATCAAACTAACGATTACCAATCCTCCTTCTGCTCTTTTTCAGGAAGATAGCTTCATACTTTATAAACTTATTTCCAATCTTTTAATCTACCAATTGATCTGTCTTAAATATCCGAATGAAAAAAAATTAACCCTTGATGTTACTGTCAATAAAGAGTCTTATACGATTATAGCTTCCAATAACGCGAACCCTATCCCGGAAGAACACCACAAAAATTTATTCAATATATTTTTCAGATTAAGCAACAACAATGATGACCTTGGGACTTACATGCACATTGTAAAATTATGTGTGGAAAAACTAAACGGGAAAATCGCACTTGAAAATTCAGAATCATCAACAAAATTTATAATAACAATATCCTTTTGATTATTGGTTAATTGTTAATGATTATTTTTTCAATCTCCTCAACGAATCTCTCAACGTTACATAATCGGAAAGTATAAAAATCAGGGTAACAAAAGATACGATTGCCTCAAACATAACCAGAATTTCTGCCGGAATTTTTACGGGTACAACATTGGCCACGCCCATATTAGTGAACAACAGAAGGCTTAAATAAAATAATTTAAAATACTCTTCCACTACATTAGTAGTATCCTCCAAGCCGGTAAAAGAGGCAGGGTCATAGGTATATATTGCAAAATAATCCAATGAAAAAGAAAATACAAGCAAGGACACATTGGAGGCTATAAAAATAAGAAACCTGTGGTAGGGCATATTGGTATGTGCAATCGTAACTATTCTGCGGAAACATTTGACTACTACATAGAGTACCTTTGTTACTGAAAAAAGAAATATAAAAAAGAGCACTAATCCTTTTGGAGCTTCGTTTTTCAAAAGCAGGAACTCTCCTGCTCCAAGTAAAATTGCCAGTAAGAAACCAATTATCACCTCTTTATACTTCATGGTTTGTTTAGTTAGGAATCTTTAAATTTAAAATTTTTTGGCTAACTTTTCAAAAAAAGTCCTTTCGAAGTCGATTTACAAAATAATTTGGCTTTAACCTCCAATGTCTTAACTTTGGGCAACGATATGGAAAAGAGTATCAAAGTTTTTGCCCCTGCCACCGTTGCAAACGTAACCTGTGGATTTGATGTATTAGGATTTGCAGTAGATAATCCCGGAGATGAAGTAGAATTGAAATTGAAGTCTACTACCGGTATTACTATATCGGCTATTACCGGCGATGAAGGTAAACTCACAAAAGATCCCGAATTAAATACTGTTGGAGTTTCCATTATCCGCTTGCTTGCAAAATTGGGTTCCAAACAAGGACTTGATATAAAACTTCATAAAAAAATGCCTCTTGGCAGTGGGCTGGGCTCTAGTGCTGCGAGCGCTGTAGCGGGCGTTTTTGCCGCCAACCAACTTCTTGGTTGTCCTTTAAAACAAGAAGAACTTCTTCCCTTTGCTATGGAAGGCGAGCGCATTGCCTGTGGTTCTGCTCATGCCGACAATGTGGCACCTTCGCTTCTGGGTGGTTTTGTCATCGTAAGAAGTTATACGCCTCTTGATGTAGTAAAAATTCCTACTCCCAAAGATCTTTTTGCAACAATTATTCATCCGCACATCGAAGTTCGAACCAAAGACGCAAGAAGTATTCTAAGAAAAGATTTATCCCTTCATGATGCCATCAAACAATGGGGAAACGTAGCCGGACTTGTAGCCGGGATCATCACTTCCGATTATGCTTTGATAGGTCGCTCCATGGACGATGTAGTAGCGGAACCTTATCGTTCGATGCTTATTCCGGGTTATTATGACGTGAAACAAGCAGCCTTGGATGCAGGTGCATTGGGTGGTGGGATCTCCGGATCCGGGCCTTCTGTTTTTGCTTTAAGTAAAGATGAAAAAACAGCTAAAAAAGCGGGGGTAAATATGGCTAAAGTATTTAACGAACTAGGCATTGGAAACGAAGTCTATGTATCGCGCATCAACAATGCCGGACCTCAGATTATTGGTTAATCGAAAAGCGGTTTCTTAGAATTGTTTTTCCAACCTGCATCACTTTTATATTCGCTAAAGTAAATCACTACCTCTGCTTCGCTTTTATATTGAGTAAAAAATATTTTTTCCTCTGCTTCCGATTTTGTGCTTACAAAAAACCATAATCCTTTATTAGCTACAGCCTCACTCTTGCTGGTAACTTTATATACGATTAAGTCTGCTTCGGATTTGTTTGTAGTAACAAATACTTTCACTCCTGCTTCGCTTTTGTATTGACAGGCAAACACCTTTTGAGCTTTTGCTTCAACTGCTGTAATGATAATAAAACCAAAAACAGGGAGTAAATAATAGATTATTTTAGTTTTCATAGTATGTGTTTTGAAATTCAGGTGTACTTGAACAAATTCCATTCCATAATCTACCGTCCTTCTTCTCTACTCCTTTCCTTCTCCTTCCTAATTCACTTTCTTCCCCTTCAATTCCATGATCCGCTTGTACGACTCATCAATCCTACTTTCGCTGATCTCGCCCGACTGCACCAATTTGAGCAAGATGGCATGAACAGCCGAAGCGGTTGTCTTGTCGTTTACATTCACATTATTCCCAAACACCAATACATCTACTCCGGCAAGCACCGACATTTTAATCGCATTTTCCAAGCCGTAGTTTTTACTGATCGCCAGCATTTGCATATCATCAGAAAAAATTACACCATTAAATCCAAGTTCAGTTCTTAGAAGATCCGTCATAATTTTTTTTGACAGTGTAGCGGGAAGGCATGAGGTATCGAGTTTACAATTCACAATGTGCGCTGTCATGATCGCATCACAATTT
>JANYCO010000137.1 GCA_025360235.1 Cytophagales bacterium | reverse complement strand
CGAACTTTAAAAATTTTCTTTTCGTTTTTTTTAACACATTTAAACCAGCAGCGTATGTCCCTACCCAAATTAATCCTGGTTCACTTTCATAAAAACAGTACACTGCATCACTCCCCAACGATGACGCATCTTCAGGATCATGTGCAAAATGGATAAAAGAGTTGTTGTGAGCATTGTATTGGTACATGCCTCCCCCATCCGTACAGATCCAGATATTACCTTCAAGATCTTCGGCTATTTTCATCAAAATATTGGAGCTTATTTTTTTATTTTCAACAGAGTAACGATCTGTTTTTCCGGTCTTCATGTTTATTCGAAACAATCCTTCCAACCTGTTTCCTACCCAGAGATATCCTTTCTTATCCCAGTGTACTAACCCCCAATGGTTGTATACTTCATGCGTAAGTGGGTTATCAGAAAATTTCAGGTATTCAAAAGTATTGTTTGACGGATTAAATTTGCAGAGTTTATCGCTATGGCCATACAACCATAAATTACCCTGATCGTCTTCTGTGATGCCAGCTATGTAGTTTCCCGTATCTTTTCCGAAAGGATAATAATGTTGAAAGGTTTTTGTTTTGTAATCAAATTTGTCGAGACTTTTTGTAGTTCCAATCCAGATACTACCTTTTTTGTCCTCGTATATAGAGAGAACCCTGTTAGCACTAAGACTAGATGGATCTTCAGGGTTATGAACATAGCTCTGGAATGTTTCTGTTAGCTTGTTGTAAGTAGAAAAACCATTGAAAGGAGTTATGACAAAAAGTAGCTTTTCTTTCGACTCCAGTAATCCCCAACTTCTATTACCACAAATAGAAGTTGAATCCTGAGGGTTGTGCAAAAAATTTGTAAACTGATACCCATCGTATCTTGAAAGCCCATTGTAGGTGCCGAACCACATATAGCCGTCAGAATCTTTGAGAATAGCTGTGACGTTACTGTTTGCCAATCCATCCTGATCTGAGAGGTGCTCAAATTCTATCTTTTGTCCCCAGGAAAAAAGTGGTGATAAAAAGAAAAAATACAATATGATATAGTAATGCTTCATTGATTTTCAATATTGATTACTTTACAAGTATATTAATATTTCAACATTAAATATAATTTTTATACAATATAGAAAAATTGACGGATTATCTCAAATTTATAGGCAGAATGGAATTTCAAACAAGGTTAATTAGCTATTTTTAATAGCGTCTATAAACAGCCCTTCCAATAACTTGCATGTTGTTTATCAACCTATGGATAGTTCACAGAGTTTTATTCCGGAGGGATATATCGGTATCTATTCAGCAACCCAAAGTGCCATTAGGCACGGAATATATCGTCACTATCGAGACCATCCCAAGACCACAATCACAATAAAACAATGGTTCAATCAGATATATTTAAAGAATAATTAATTATATTTGACTTCATTAACTTAGAATTAATGCGACTGATTTGCCTTTTCCTTTTATTTCTCCTTCCTGGATTCAAAACAATTCAATCACAAAACTTAATTGCAAATCCCGGTGCGGAGCTGGATCCGGTTACCAACGGCTGGACTCAGATTGGTGGGCTCTGGTCTGGCTCTAATGCATCCTTAGGAGAATCTATTCCTCATTCCGGTGTCTATCATTTTTATTCAGGAGATGGACAGAACTCTGCACCTGGAGTTTACCTGGAGTTATACCAAGACGTTAATGTTTCTGCTTATTCGACACAAATTGATGCTTCGACAGCTTCGTTTACCTTTTCTTTTTGGGAGCGGAATTTTGGATTTAACAATGATGACGCCAGGGTTTATTTGGAATATAGAAATGCTGTTGGAACAGTTTTAAGTACTTATGACAGCGGAATTAAAACCAATTATTTATTCTGGCAGCAATTTTCCGATATCCGGACTGCTCCTGTTGGCACACGCACCATTCGTGTCCGAATGCTTACCTCAAGAATCTCTGGAACTGGCGCAGACGGATATTTTGATGACTTTTCTTTAACAACACCAATTTCACTTCCTGTTTCATTACTTGACTTTAGTGCAAAAGAAAAATCCACTTCTATAAACATTCAATGGGTGACGTTTTGCGAAAGGGGCAATTATATCTATCAACTAGAAAAATCTTCCGACGGTATAAATTGGTATTTTTTCAAAAAAACACAAGGTTTAGATCCTTCAATTTGTGCTACCCAACTTTATACTGAAGACGATTTAAATCCAACACAGGGTGAAAATTATTATCGTCTTTCTGCAGTTGAATCGGATGGTCGCATTACTTATTTCCCAATAATTTCATGTCCTTTTAATTCGAGCGAAACCATCTATTCTATATACCCCAATCCTTGTCCTTCAACTACTGAACTAACTATCCGATCCTCTGAAGCAGCCACGCTTACTCTATATAATAGTTCAGGAGTATTTATTCAATCGATACTAGTACCAGCTGGAACAACTGAATCAAGCTCTTTTAAAAATCTTCCTCCTGATAATTATTTATTGGAATTTAATGCTGATGTTCATCATGAAATAAAGAAATTGATTATTGAGTGATGATATAAAAAAAACCGAAAGCAACGAAAACCCACTCGCTACCTCCGGTATTATTAAACTACGTAAATCTATTATACTAATAATTTCTCAGGCAATCGTCTCCAAATTTTATACATTAACTGCCCATCTTTATATTCTTCTGTATAAATGAGATTTTCATTCATCGGAAGTTTGCCTTCTGTTCTATAACAAAGCAGTTCTCCTTGCTTTCGATTTTCGCTGTCCGTAAAATAGACCAGCAAACAATCTCCTTGCTCTTCTTCTACTTTTCTAAATAACATATTTATTCCAGAATTGGCGATTAAAACTATACACTCTTTAATTTCTTAACAATTAACGTGCCCGTATGAATATTAGTATTAAAAAAATGGGAATTGTGGATTACTACTTGGCTGAACCCGAAAATTATTAATTATGAGTTATGAAGGCTGAGTTTATTCATAAGGAAATGATGTGTATAGTCCGGCAAGAGGCCTGTGAAAGCTAAATTATGAGTTATGAACTCAATATTCATAACTCATAATCCAAATTTCTTACCTCATTACATTCACCCAACCCTTATGTGTATTACCATCAGGCAAATCCAGTTCGTAGTAATAAATACCATCCGAAGAATCTACCCATAAGTTATCATAATTAGAGGTATTGAAAATATTCTGCCCCCATCGATTATATATTTTCAATCCTGCATTACTTGGCAATCCTGTGATACTGAAATAATCATTTTTCCCATCACCATTTGGCGTAACAAGATTTGGTATAAAAATCTCTGACGGAGGAACTACAGGAGGAATGACTTTTGGATAAGCAATAACTTCTGTACGTCCGCAATTTGCTGCTGGAGAACCATACGATATCTTCCAATCAAATAAACCCGGATATCTGGTATTCGGAATTCCATTCTGATAAATACTTAGCTCCGGATTAGTTATAATAGGAAAAGAACTTGCCGCAACCAATTGCCAGTGCATGGTAGGCATAGAAATACCAGTACCTGAATAACTGATATGATAATTCATACCAGTAGTACAAGCAATGTTTACAGGCATCACAATGTATTGAATTCCTGAAGCTGCGATAGGAATATTTATGCTATCCTTCGCCATTGTTTCTCCTCCTGCAAAAGGCATTGGCGTTGCATAAGGAGTAATATAAACGGTTATATGTCCAAGACCCGCGGAGGAAGCGCTAATTTCACAGGTAACACTGTTTAATGTAAAATCAGCATTGGCTTTAAAATCCAAATACCCAACTGCTGGAGGAAGCCCTGTTGTGACATCTCCTGGAACCGGGCCATCGCCTGCTGCAACATTAAGCAAGGCCACACTTTTACTAATCAATGCGCTAATACCGGTATTTTGTACATAATAGGAAGTTTGGCCAGACAATGTCGGTGTTGTAAAATTGGGAGTTCCTGCTACACCTCCAATATCTACTCTGTTTCCACCAACAGCGGCATCGTACCATTCGTATACGCCTCCATTATTCGTGACACTCAATTGCGCTGTTCCAGGGTCAGTGAAAGTGCCATCATGTCCGACCGGCAAGCCAGGCTAAGCAGCAACTGTAGCCGCTCCCGAAACTACACCACTACAACTACTGTTGTCTGTAACCGAAACCAGAGAATATGTATGTGGTGCTGTCCCCTGAAAAGTATACGGAGAAGAATTTATTCCGGAAACTACGGGCTGATTAATTCCATCTTTTGCATACTTAAAAGACCATGGGGCTGCGCCTGTAAATGCAACAGAAACAGTTGAGGTAGTGCCATCGTTACAAATGATAGCATCTCCAGAGATCGCTGCAGTGGGGCCTGTAGGAAGTATAGTGATGGTATCTATTGAAGGACAGGAAACTCCCAGTTGATTTTGTAAAACCGTAACTACATAGTCACCAGGAGTAGAAACGGTTATTGACTTAGTAGTCTCTCCGGTTGACCAGCTATAAGAAGCATAAGGGCCACCAGCATCGATCGTAATAGTGTTATTACAAATAGTAGTAGGACCTGTTGGTGTTATTGAAAACGGAAGACAACAAGAAGTTCCAAGAGAACATTCCCATGGAATAACTTTTCCCACTGGAGCAATCCACTGTTCGTTTGAAGCAGAACCTGTAGCAGCAGTAAATCCCCAATAAACATTGGAGTTGCCTGCAAATATAGTATTTACAACATCATCGGTGTAAGTCATTGTTAAAACACCTTCTTCGTAGAGTTGCAAGGTATGCGCTGTATGATTCCATACAATTCTAACCGTATAATAATTATTGGCATAAATTGCACAAGACTCTAAATCCTGACTTAAGTAAGAAGGTTGAACCGTTGTAGCTCCTAATGTACCAATGAATGTTCTGTTAGTATTATTCACATCACCATTAACATCAATTG
>JANYCO010000679.1 GCA_025360235.1 Cytophagales bacterium | reverse complement strand
TGCAGAAATAAAAGCAAGAATTTCTCCCGTTCTTGGTTCGATCGCTACTACACTTCCGATTTTATTCTTCATCATCTCCTCTCCGTACTTTTGGAGTTCGAGATCTATCGTACAATATAAATTTTCTCCCGGAGTAGAAAGCACATCGTGTTCGCCGTTTCTGTATGGCCCTTTCACTACACCATGAACATCCTTCATGATATAATGAACACCTTTCGTTCCCCTTAAATAAATTTCGTAAGCCGCTTCCAGACCGCTGATACCAACAAGATCACCTTGTTCATAATAACCATCTGTCGATTTCTTAAGTTGTGTTTTAGAGATCTCGCCAATATATCCTAATGCGTTGGCAGCACTTGTATGTGGATAGGAACGAATAGTACGCTCTTGTCTGTAAAAGCCCTGACAATCGGCTAGCACATCTAAGCCTCTTCCATATTCTTCAATGGACATCTGCTTTATAATTGGGACAGGGCGGTGCTTATCGTATCCCTTTTCCTGTTTTACTCTTTTAATAATTTCAATAAATTCTTTTTCAGTAATATTAAAAGCTTCACAGAATTTAGCTGTATCCGGTACCCGCATCTCTTTCATGACCACCATGAGGTCAATCACAATTTGATTGATCACTAACAATTTTTGATCTCTGTCGTAAATTAATCCACGGAAAGGATATTCGATTATTTTTCTGGTAGCGTTTTTCTCTGCTTCCTGTTTATATTTATCTTCTACTACTTGTAAAAAAAATAACCGGATAATATAAATCAGTCCGATGAGGATAAAAATAGCTTGCACTACTAGTTTACGTTCCTCTCTCATCGCTAGTAGTTATCAGATCTTTTAAAAAAATACTGCAATAGAACAAGAACAAATAATGTAAAAATAGTACTGAAAATGGTTCTGATAAGTATCGTCACAATATTACCAAGGTTCCAGGCTTCTAAAGTGAAGAATATAAAATGGTGTATGAAAATTAGTAAAGCGGCATATTTAATAAACCAAACAAATCCCATGTAAGAGACAGATATTTCAGCAGTGGCATCGTAGCCTCCTGCAGGGGTCAATACTTTTAGAATATATGGACGAATGTAGGCAATAAAAACACAAACAAAAGCATTCATGCCGGCAGTATCAAAAAAAGAATCCATCAGTAGCCCAAAGCTCACCGCGATCAACATCAATGGTACTGGTTTTGTTGTGATTGGAAATAGAATAATATAACCAATGTAAATGAAACAAAGCGCATAACCAAAGAGCGCAATATTTCTAAATAGAATTACCTGCAAAACAAAAAACAGAATAAAATACAAAATGTACGATATGATATTCCCGGGCCTCATTTATTCTTTAATGATTTTTCTTCCAACGTTTCTTTCTCGCCTTCCATTTTATTATTGATAACATAAACGAAAGACATCGCAGTAAAATCAGTGGTAAGCTTCACTTTGATATTATATTTTTTACCATCGTCCACTATTGATTTTATGGTACCAATAATTACTCCATAAGGAAAGTTTCCGCTTGAGCCGGAAGTTACAATGGTGTCCCCTTCAAATATCTTATGATGTTTAGCAACATTTATCAATTCCGCTTCTATTGGATTCCCGCCTTTCCATTCAATATAGCCAGCCACATTACCTCTGGTAACTCTTGCATCAATTGTATTTTTATCATTTAGAATCGACAACACTGTGCTGTAGTGGCTAGAACAATTTTTTACTCTTCCCGCCACACCACCTTTAGTAGAGACCACGCCCATTCCCGGTTTGATACCATCCTGCGTTCCTTTATCCAAAGTGAAGTAATTGGAAAGTTTATTCGTAGAATTGCTTACTACCTTTGCTGTTACATAAGAATACTGGTATATACGGGCAGTATCTGCCACCTTTTCATCGGAAAGTAATTTTCGTTGACTGGCCTGCTGAAGTTGTTGACGAAGTCTGGTGTTTTCTTCTGCCAGATCATTGTTCACAGACCTCAACTTGAAATAGTAATTTACATTGTCCTTCGTCTGAAGTACTGCTCCTGTAAGAACATTAGAGGAATTGAAGAACGAAGAACTTTGATAGGTATTGAACCGCACTACCATCCAGCCACAAAATATTTCCAATACCAGAAAAAGAATCAGTGATCTAAAACGATAAAAGAATTCAAACAGACTCTGCATGATTATCTTTAAATAATTGGTAATTCAAAAATTATTGAGTCATCACCACCGCTTTGTATTTCTCAACGTCTTTAATGGCGATACCAGTACCTCTTACTACAGCCAATAATGGCTCTTCCGCTACGTGTATAGGCAGTTTTGTTTTCATGGCCAATCTTTTATCAAGGCCTCTCAACAATGCACCGCCACCGGTAAGGTGAATCCCATTGTCATAAATATCTGCTGACAATTCAGGAGGTGCGATTTCCAATGCTTTCAACACCGCTTCTTCAATTTTAGAAACAGATTTGTCGAGTGCAAAAGCAATTTCAGAATAGGATACTTTTATTACTTTAGGAATCCCTGTCATCAAATCTCGTCCACGAATCTCGTAATCGTCAGGAGGGTTTGCCAATTCAGTAAGGGCTGAACCTACTTCAATTTTTACTTTTTCTGCAGATCTTTCTCCAACCAAAAGATTATGTTGTCTTCTCATATAATCGAGAATGTCTTTGTTGAATACATCACCAGCAATTCTTATTGATTGTTCACATACAATTCCTGAAAGCGCAATAATAGCAATCTCAGTAGTACCACCACCAATATCCACGATCATCGCGCCATTCGGCTGTTCGATGTCAATACCCAAACCAATAGCAGCAGCAATTGGTTCGTAAATCATATATACTTCTTTAGCCCCGGCGTGCTCCGCAGAATCTTTTACTGCTCTTTTTTCTACCTCGGTAATCCCTGAAGGAATACAAATCATCATACGGTGTGAAGTGGTACCAAACCATCTTTTATTTCCTCCGTCTACCATTTTAATGAGCCCGCGAATCATATGCTCTGCAGCTGTAAAGTCTGCAATCACACCGTCTTTCAGCGGACGAATGGTTTTAATATTTTCATGTGTTTTCTCGTGCATCTGCATCGCGTCTCTTCCTACGGCACGTACCTTTCCGGTAATTTTATCCATCGCTATAATAGACGGTTCATCTACTACAATCTTATCTTTGTGAATGATCAGGGTATTGGCTGTTCCCAAATCGATGGCAATGTCACTGGTAAAAAAATCAAATAATCCCATTTTATTTCTTTGTTAGTTATTAGTGCTTAATTATAAGTACTTTTTTCAATTTACATAAAGTTTATGATAATTTACAAAAGTGCTGTTTTAATTATTTTAATGTTTAAAGTGTCTGATTCCGGTAAATACCATCGAGATACCATGTGCATCACAATACTCGATTGAATCCTTGTCTTTGATTGAACCTCCTGGTTGAATAACCGCTTTGATTCCGGCTTTGTCTGCAATCTCCACGCAGTCAGCGAAAGGGAAAAAAGCATCAGAGGCCATTACTGCTCCTTCAAGACTTAATCCAAAGCCCTCTGCCTTCTCAATTGCTTGTCTCAAAGCGTCTACTCTTGAGGTCTGTCCTACTCCACTGGAAACCAATTGGCCGTCACGGGCCAAAACAATAGTATTGGATTTTGTATGTTTCACGATCTTGTTGGCAAAGATAAACGCCTTCTTCTCCTCATTGGTAGGAATACGTTTGGTCATTGGTTTCAAATCTTCAAGGTCTTCAATCTTAAGATCTTTGTCTTGCTCGATAACCCCGTTCAGAAGTGTTTTAAATTGTTTATCCGAAAGTTTAACAGGATTCCTTTTTAAAATTATTCTGTTCTTTTTTTCTGTAAGTACTTCGACTGCTTTCGCAGAATAGGAAGGTGCAATAAGCACTTCAAAGAAAAGTTTATTTATTTCTAATGCCGTTTCCTGGTCTACTTCTTTGTTGGTAATGATTACTCCTCCAAAAGCAGAAACCGGATCGCATTCCAGTGCATTCAGATAAGCTTCCTTCACCGTTTTGGCTGTAGCCACACCGCAAGCATTCGTATGTTTCAGAATTGCAAAAGTAGTATCTGTAAATTCATCAATTAAAGAAACTGCTGCATCAACGTCTACAAGATTATTGTATGACAATTCTTTTCCGTTCAGTTTGTCAAACATCTCATCCAAGTTGCCATAGAAAACACCCGTCTGATGAGGGTTTTCTCCGTAACGTAATACCTGAAAATGTTGAATACTTTGTTTGAAATGTTTGATCTCTTCTCCGCTAAAGAAATAATTAAAGATAGCAGTATCGTAATGAGAAGAAGTGTCAAATGCTTTTGCAGCAAAAAGTCTGCGTTCGTTCAGTGAAGTAGTGCAGTCGTTTTTAGCAAGAATACTTTCCAGAAATGGGTATTGACTTTTATCGGAAATAATAACTACGTCTTTGAAATTTTTTGCAGCTCCGCGAATAAGTGAAATTCCTCCGATATCAATTTTTTCAATGATGTCTTCATCAGCAGCACCTGAAGCTACAGTCTCTTCGAAGGGATATAAATCCACAATCACCAAATCAATGGCGGGAATATCGTAGTGCGCAGCTTCGTTCTGATCCTCTTGAAAATCGCGGCGATAAAGAATCCCTCCAAATATTTTCGGGTGCAATGTCTTTACTCTTCCTCCAAAAAT
>JANYCO010000072.1 GCA_025360235.1 Cytophagales bacterium | reverse complement strand
TTTGAAAACCAATATTGAAAAATGGGGCAAACAACCGGAGGAGCTTTATGCACTCGCTTTTGATAATCTAAAAGAAAAATTTAAAAGAGAAGCAGAGCGAATTGATCACAATTTTCTGAAACTTTCCGGCGAAGATATTTTTATTACTTCCGACGCTTTATTTTTTGAAAGGAATAAAAAGTGTATCGGAAAATTCGGTTCCATTTTTTGTCTGCCCAACAGAGATCTTTTAGTCTCCGTGCCTATCAACAGTGATCTTGATGTAGAAGTAGGCTTGCAAATGATGATTCCTCTTGCGGAAGAAACGTTTGACAAATCAGAAGACATGGCCATCACACCACATATTTTCTGGCATTTCGAAGGGAAGAACGAACTTATTTATACCTATTACGGTTTGAATAGACTGAAATATGTACTGCCCGCTGATCTGGCGGAGATGGTTTATTAAGAATAACTACCCCTTCTCGTTTTGATACCGGTTATTATATTTTGAGAAAAAAACGTTCACATATTGCCCTTGCTCTTATACTTCTGTGTAATTTTTTATTTATACAGATAGTTAGTAATTTTTTCCATAATCATGGGCATGAAGAAAATGTAATTCCTGTTATAGAGAAGGTTTCTTTTTCACATTCTACGTTAACCTTTGAGAAAATCCCTGCGGAATGTCCCATTTGTTCAATGGATATTTTCCATGAGCTATTCTACCATGATTTATATTCTTTATTAACCCATGAGTCGAAGTGGGTGAAGTCTTCAGGGCTATACGTATACCAAGACTTTTTTTTATCCATTGTTTATATAACAGGAAGAGCCCCTCCGGCTATTTTTAATTTTCAATAATTTCAATAATTCTCACTGCATTTACTGAGTGGTTGAGAGGATCCATTATGTACATTTTAATTGAATCATGAGTTGTCCTTTTGCGGATGGCCTTCATCAATATAGGTAGTTTAATGGGACACTCAGATTGGAAGATTGTAAATATTAACAAAACAAAAAGTATTCAATTTAAAAATATTAAAAATGAACCCAAAGATCATTTATTTAATTGTTGCATTCGTTTTCGCAACACAAATTATTATTGCACAAAATAAAATTTCCGGTAACATAAAAGATGAACTGACAAAAGAAAATTTGGAAGGAGTAAGCTTGTACATTACTGATTTAAAGTTGAGCGTTGCAACTGACAAGGAAGGAAATTATAAGCTTGAAAATATTAAAGGTGGAATTTACTTGTTTGAACTGAATTTAACAGGGTATAAAAGCAGAGCAGAGTCCATTACTATCAGTAAAGACACGGTGGTAGATTTTTTATTAAGTCCATCGGTAACGGAACTTAAAGAAATAATTGTAACAGCTGTTACCCGTTCAACAGAATTAAAGTTAAGTCCTGTTATCATTAAACCTATTGACATGAGTACTCTTAATCAAAATAGTTCTACCAATTTAATTGATGCGCTAAAAAATATTCCTGGAGTTAGTCAAATTACTACTGGTGGTGCTATTTCCAAACCTGTCATCAGGGGCATGGGTTATAACAGGGTTATTTCACTTTACAATGGTATCAGACAAGAGGGTGGACAGTGGGGTGATGAACATGGAATTGAAATAGATCAGTATTCTATTAGCAGAATTGAAATTGTAAAAGGCCCAGGTAGTTTAATGTATGGTTCCGATGGTATTGCAGGAGTTTTAAATTTTATTTCTCCAAAAACACCACCGCCGGGACAAGTTAAAACGCAGTTTATTTCAGACTGCCAAACAAACAATAATCTAATTGGATATTCTCTTTCAAACTCAGGAAACAAAAAGGGGATCCAATGGCTTGGAAGATTTAGTAATAAATATGCTGGTAATTATCAAAACAAATACGATGGAAAAATTTATAATTCGGGCTTCCGAGAGTATAATGGAAATTTATTTTTAGGTGTTAATAAAAAATGGGGTTATTCCCAACTGAACATTAGTTCATTTAATAATGAAATTAATATGGTAGAAGGTGAAAGAGATAGTTTAGGTAATTTTATTGTTGTAAAACCG
>JANYCO010000071.1 GCA_025360235.1 Cytophagales bacterium | reverse complement strand
TATAATTTCACATGGCCTTTAATAACACATAAACAAAGTTTACATGTATATATTTTACCATCCACAGCTTCTTTCACAAAGAACAATTTTTCATACTCTTTATCTTTAAAAATAATCTTATGTAAATAAGCCATAGGAAATTTTTCGAATCTATCTTCTTTGTTCTTTTTATATTTTATAACCTCTCCGAATTGTTTCTGTTGAATTTCAATTATACAATTTACTGTATCGCCTTGTACAGTAATAATTTTACCTCTACCAGAAATTTGTGCTTCTGCAAGTACTGGTAATAATATTGAAAGGAATAAAATTCTTAGATGGTTCATCATAATATTATTTATCTTTGTCTTGTGGAGTTATACGATCCATGTAATAAATTCAATAAAAAAAGAGCAATGAATAAATCGGTATTTATTTTATCGGTACAAAAGCATAAAATTAATAAGTAGAAATACAAAAAAACATACCAGAAAAAATACACAATTACAATGTCTATTTCACTTGATACTCTAAGAGTAGGAAAAAAATATTATCTCATCAATTATGGTGAACGGCATGATTTTTCTGTCATGGAAAAATTAAATAACAATAACTGCAAATTAAAAGATCTATTTACGCTGGAATACTACGAACTCAAAGATCTCCTTAAATATGGAAGGGGGAAAGATTATGAATTGTGGCAAATAGAATAAAGTAAAGATTGTGGTTTATACTGTAAAAATTTATTAGTATTTTCGTCCTTGTATTTATAGTAATTATAAAATGTTAAAAGAAAAAGTTGATGTATTGGTAATTGGTGCTGGTCCTGCTGGAACAGTTGCCGCCTCATTAGTAAACAAAAATGGGTTTTCCTGTAAAATAGTAGAAAAGCAAAAATTCCCTCGTTTTGTAATCGGCGAGAGCCTATTGCCACGTTGCATGGAACATCTTGAAGAGGCAGGATTTCTTGATGCTGTAAAAGCACAAGGTTTTCAGGATAAATTCGGAGCTAAATTTGTTCGTGGAAACGAAGTTTGCGACTTCAACTTCTCAGACCAATTTTCTAAAGGGTGGAACTGGACATGGCAAGTGCCAAGAGGAAATTTTGACCAGACATTAGCCGAAACCGTTGCCAAACAAGGTGTGCCCGTTGAATATGAAACGGGTGTTACCGATATCAAATTTTTCGGAACAGATTCGGTCACTACTGTTGAAGATCTTCATGGAAATAAAAAAGAAATAGAAGCTAAATTTATAATTGATGCGAGTGGCTATGGCAGGGTGATTCCAAGAATGTTTGATCTGGACAAACCTTCCAACTTCGATCCAAGAAAAACGCTTTTTACCCATATTAAAGATGTAAACCGTCCTGAAGGTATTGATGGCAATAGAATTACGGTTGTCATTCACCAGCCCCGTACATGGATTTGGGTAATACCATTTTCAACTGGCGTCACTTCATTAGGTTTTGTGGGAGATCCTTCATTCTTTGAAGGGTTTGATGGCAGTCCGGAAGAAAAACTAAGAAAAATAATAAGCAGCGAACCTACTATTGCGGAACGTTTCAAAAGTGGTGAATTTATGTTTGAACCGCGCACTATTGAAGGGTATGCTATCTCTGCTAAAAAACTTTATGGCGATGGCTTTGTGCTTACAGGAAACAGCACGGAATTCCTTGATCCGATCTTCTCTTCTGGCGTTACTTTTGCCATGGAATCCGGATCGAAAGCAGGTAAACTTGTAAGTAAATTTTTAAGAGGAGAAAGCGTAAACTGGGATGTTGAATTTGTTGAACATATGATGCAAGGCATTAATACCTTCCGTTCTTATGTGGCAGCCTGGTACGATGGCAATCTTCAGGAGATCTTTTTTGCGCCAAATCCTGACCCTGTTTATAAAAAACAGATCTGTTCTGTATTGGCAGGTTATGTTTGGGATCTGGATAATCCGTTTGTAAAGAAGCACGATAGGGCTATAAAAGCATTGGCAGAAGTTATTAGAATGGAAAAAACCTCTATATAATAAACTCAAGGCCTTTTATCCTTGTTCTTAATATGCTTTAATGAGTTTAATACATTAGTATAATATATTAATGTATAGTAAATTATACATTATCTTCCAGTTCAATTATTGCCCTCAACGTGTAATTTTGACGCCTGCAATTCCTATTTCTTACCCCTAAATAATTGATTTATTTCAATAAAATTTATGAAAATGTTGATTTCTGTCGTATAATCATTCAATAGATTTACACAAAGTCAAAACGCATGAGAGAGAGATTATTAGCCCCTTTATTTCTTATTACCTTCATTTTCATTTCTATTAATTCATTTGCCCAAAGTTGTTGGAGTTTGGTATGGAGTGATGAATTCTCAGGTTCTACTCTTAACACTGCCGATTGGAATTATGATACAGGTAATGGATGTCCTGGGAATTGTGGATGGG
>JANYCO010000066.1 GCA_025360235.1 Cytophagales bacterium | reverse complement strand
ACAGTAAGTTTTGTTGACTTTTTAGTTGATGGTGTAAGTATAGGAACAGACGCTTCGTCTCCTTATTCTGCTACATGGAACACCCCTACAAATGGGAGTCATTCAATTACCGCTGTTGCTCATTGGTCTGGAGGTACTACTTCTACTACTGCTGCCGTAACTATAAACGGTGCAGTTGTAAAAACAGGAACTACACCTATTATTGATGGAACAATAGAAACATTGTGGAATAGTTATCCTGCCATACCTATTACTTATGGAAGTGGTGCCGTTAGTCCTGATCTCGCAGCAACCTATAAAATGACTTACGATGCAACAAATTTATATGTTTTAGTAAATGTCACCGATGATGTTTTGAATACTACCGGTACCAATAATTGGGACAAAGATGGAATAGAACTTTTTATTGATAAGACGAATTCCAAAACCAGTACTTATGGAGCAACTGATTTTCAATATGGTTTCGTGTACGGAACAGGTGCAGTTATATCGTACAATGCGAGTCCTACCACGGGAATAACTTTTGGTTCTGCCACAAAAAGCGGACCTGCAGGATACATTGTGGAAGTAAAAATACCATGGTCAACAATTGGTGGAGTTCCTACAAACGGAAGCTACATGGGTTTTGACGTGGGCGTAAACGATGATGATAATGGAGGAACAAGAGACAATCAACTCTCCTGGAACGATGGCAGTTTTACGGAATATGGTAACCCTTCTTTATTTGGGACGGTGCTGTTTTCTTCCTGTAGTGCTCTTCCTGTTGAATTGCTTTCCTTTAATGGTGCAATGAAAAACGATATAGTAGTTTTGGATTGGGTTACGGCTGTAGAAAGAAATAATAAAAAATTTATTTTAGAGCGTTCAAGTGAT
Source organism: Cytophagales bacterium (assembly GCA_025360235.1). Taxonomy (GTDB): domain Bacteria; phylum Bacteroidota; class Bacteroidia; order Cytophagales; family Cytophagaceae; genus JANYCO01. Next base: position 1,404 of record JANYCO010000066.1, on the reverse strand, counting down.
CTTTCTAATTGGGGAACAATTGGAGAAGTTACCGGTGCTGGTAATTCAACCACAATCAACGAATACAGCTTTACAGACTATTCTCCTCTTGATGGAATAATTTATTATCGACTATGTCAGGTAGATATTGATGGCAAGATCACTTATAGCAATACAATATCCGTAAAAAGAGAGTTGCAATTTACCGGAATTACAATAGCTCCAAATCCTTTTGATGATGCGATAACGGTTAGAACTATTGCAAAAGGCAACATAGAAATTTCAATTCAGGATGTTCTGGGGAGATCAGTATTTTCACATTCAGAGGAAAATAGTAATGGCTCTTTAATTATTCACCCTGATATATCCAGTGGAACATATATTATAATAATAAAAGCAGAAGAAGAAGAAGAAGAAGAAGAACGACAAAAAATTGTTAAAAAGTAAAATAATTAAGAGTACCACAATGAAGATCAAAATTAACCCAGCAAAAAAATATTTACAATCGATTTTATTTAAAAAATTGCTTCTTACCAGTTTTACAATTCTGGTAATTTTCTCTACTAATGCTGCCAATATTAGTTCTAATGGTGTAGTTGGGAATTGGAATTCCGGAGCTTCATGGATTGGAGGTATTGTACCTGTGGCAGGAGATAATGTAACGATCACAAACGGCGCCAACATTATACTTACAGGACCAATTACTCAAACGGGTACAATCACAGTTAACTCTGGAGGAACATTATCCTTAGCTGCAAATTTAACCAGTAATGGAAACATGTCCGTCACGGGTACACTTGTAGCCGGAACAAATATTGTTAATGGTACCGGTGGCTTTACTTTATCAAGTAATAACCCTGTTACCGCAGTTTTACAAACAGCAAATATAAATGGTATTACAACAAGCGGAGCATTGGGCAGTATTCAAAATACAGGTGTTCGTAGTTTTGGACAAAATAGTAGTTATATCTATAATGGTTCAACCAATCAGGTTACAGGTAATGGACTGCCCACTACAATTGCGCTTCTTTCTATCGCTAACACTGGTGCTGCAGGAAACAACATTGTAAGCCTAACAAATAATAATACAACTATACAAGGAAATCCGGGAGGTACATTAATATTAACTTCAGGAGTTTTTAATATTGGAACAGGAAATACAATTAGTTTTAATAATAATTCTGGAATAAATGCGATAACTAATAATGGAGGGAACCTTGCCACTACTGGAGTTAATGGCGCTGACGGAGGAACTGTAGTGGTGCTTCCCGGAAGCGGAGCAAATTTTAACATTAGTGGATCATCTTCAACCTCTTTTTACAATTTACAAATTGGGACAACTCCAGGCAATGGTAACAGGCATATCATGCAATCTTCAGGGGTACTTATTAATGGCACCTTAACAATTCAAGATCAACAATGTCA
>JANYCO010000005.1 GCA_025360235.1 Cytophagales bacterium | reverse complement strand
GTATAACTTGATGGTAAGTAACCAGTTCCTGTGTGCGAGTAGGATGCAAGGTGTGAATTATCTGCACCTACTGAAGTATCGGGGTTTTCGGTTATTTCAAAAGCATAATTCCCTGCTTGATGATTGGTATCTGCAACCGTGACCGTGAGAGTGCCTGTACCTGCACAAACTATGGATGGAACTTGCAAAGAAAATCTTGGAGAATCGGCTACAAAAACATATCCCAATGTATCATGCATTACACCACAACCATTTGCTACTTGAATAGTAACTCGGTGGCGTGTATGTGGTTTAAAATAAAACAGCATTTCATCAGGTAAGCTAAATATTATTTTACAAGGTTTATCTCCGGGAGGAATGCTATCCTTAAACGAGGTGTCTTGTATACAAGTATCTTTCCAATAGGTAGTAAGTATTCCACTTATAACCGTATCTCTCAAAACAGTATCCATTCGGCACACGTTAATTTTTGTGTAGGATTCATTTAATATTCTACCCAATTTTAAAGTAAAGGGTTCGCCCGGACAGATGGTATCTTTACGCACCTGATAAGTAGCTAATGGTTTGGAGAAATTGGCATAACCCCACTGTTTATTTTTTATAGGATTTATTCCATCTAATTGGCAAATTTGAATTGGGCTAATACTTAGTGGTAAAACGGTATCAATATTTAAAATAGAAAGCATAGGGGCATATACTCCTGCAAATGTTGATGTGCCTTTTATGAAAAACACATTTTTATCAACGGTATCTCCAATGATTCTTCTAAATTCAATATGTGCATTAGGTTCGATATACACATAAGCACTATCATCGGTAATAATTTCTCCAAAACCTTCTGAGCATCCACTGCTATCACCAATTTGTAAAAAGGCATAATTTTTAACAATGAATGAACCATATTTTTTTACCCAAATGGCTCCACCTTTTCTTAAATAAGTGAAGCTGCCACTATCCAATACTAACGCACTTCCACTATCAACAACAATGGCAGAACTTGGGTCGGTTTTTATTAACCCCGCTATGCCGGGGCATAAGTCAAATGTTTTGCCTGATGTTTGACAAGGTCCTTCTAATAATAATGAATCCATATTGCGCAAGTACGCGCTTGGACACATGGTTATTTTATTTCCATTGGCAACATGTAAAAACCCTTGTGGTTGAATGATACTCAACTTATGACCAAGGTTGTGCATTTTCTTATCATCCACATAAAAGGTTGTATCAATATTTTGATATTGTGAGGGAAAGAAACAATCAAAATCGCAAGGATTTTTTATTTCAATACTAAATGCTCCTTCGCCATTTAGGTTGGCATCAATAAAATGGTAAGCCGAATCAGGATGATAGGCATAATGAACATTGCTAACTGAAATATCATCACTCTTAATGGTCATTGGAATACTTGGCAGCATATCACGCAAATAAAAACGTACATGTGCGTTTCCTTTAAAATAGCCTGTGTAATTAAACAATTCTTGCCACTCTAAATAAATATTTGAAACCGTTGCGCTGGCATCAATATACAAAGTATCATGATATTTAAATTGTGAACCGTTATCTATATTTATTTTACGTAAATGGATTTCACTTCTTAAACTGCTACATATACCTCTTTGAGCCTTACCATAGCTTTCCCAGTTGGCAAATACAGCCATTCCATCCGTTATTAAAGTATCAGTACATGATGGTATTCCAAAAGGATTTATTACTCTGCTTGTACCAGCAGTTAATCTGGCAAGGTGATAATCTACAAATGTATCAGGGTAATTTACCGTTGAAGATTTATGATACCCGGGAGTATGAAATGCGGTATCAATTAGTCCGATTAGCTGAATACGGGTAGAAACAGAATCCGCACCTTCAGTACTGGTGATAGTTGGCAATGTAGTTCCGCATTGGTATGGATACAGAAAAGATTGTATTAAGGTATTACCTGTATTTTGTAGTATCTCTAAACGTGTATGTTGGTTGCCCACCACCATTGCATTATTTACTGTTGTTGCATCTGTTCTTGGATAATAAGATGGAGGATTACTTGCACCATTGAGGAAAGCTGCATGATGCATGAGACCAATATGAGAACTTCCACAAGGTGCGCTCCAAAGACTAACGTTATCACTTCCCAATGTATAAGAATTATCTGAACCTGACGTATGTTTTCCATTACCATTTAGTTGCCATTTAAATTGTGGTATAGTTACTAATGGATTGGCGGTGATTTTATCGTGAAGCATATAATATAACTGGCCATTGGCAAAAGTATAAGTTTGCACCGTTCTGTTCACTTGAGCAAGAAACATTAATCCTGACGTAGCAAAATCATTATAAGTAAGAGAGAAACCGTTAGCCAACTTAGTTGCCCCAAGGCTAACTTGAAAGTAACTTGAGGGATATCCTGAAGGAGTGGAGATCTGAATGATATTATGGTCATAATATTTATTTGTTTTATCCACATCAGGCCATCCAAAATAAGCAGGGTCAATAGCTAAAGGGATGTTTCCATTGGCATAAATATTGAAACTACCGAAATCGTCATCTTCATGTGTTCCATCTGCGGTAGATGCAGCTATGTCAACAGCATTTCCTGTTTCATAAAGCATGTGAAAGTAATTATTTTTCCCAATTTTTATGATGGCATTGCCCGAAACATCATCTAAGATGATATCATTTGCATCAGGAACAGGATTCGGTGTTGCCAATAGTGCTATATAGTCTGGAGCTAAAAGTAAATTCTCTTCATCTAAATAATAGTTATTCCCATAATAGTATTTATTTGAACCTAATAAACCAAGTATGGAGCCAACTCCGGCATGGGTATTATCATAAGAAGGAATACAGTTACCTGCATCAATCATTTCAAACCATTTAAAAATATTTGAATACGGTTCGCTTTCTAACTTTGGGGTTTGTCCGTTTCCAGCAGTAATATTGTCATAAGCCCTTAAAAAAGGTATGGCAACGGCAAAAGCATAGTTTGCGTAGCCGGGGCCTTCGGCATATCCCGACTTCCCATCAATGCTCGTTTGCGGTACATCATGATTAAGATGCCAACCTGTAAGAAAATTTTCTTCCATTCCATTTAAACCCAAATCAA
>JANYCO010000694.1 GCA_025360235.1 Cytophagales bacterium | reverse complement strand
AAATTGGACTATTAGAAGCAAATTGATAAGGAGTAAGCATTGGGTATTTCGAGGTAATCGGATCCACACTAAAGAATCTTCCGAGTCTTGGATTGTATTGACGCATTCCATAGTCCTGGTATCCATCTTCTTGGTCATTTTCTTTTCCATTGAACCCATATCAAAGATTCATCCGACACTACACTAAATAAAAGAACGTTACCCCTAAATATAAAGAAATATTCCTTGAAAAAGCAGTTCATTTTATGAAAAATTAAGCTTTCAATTGAAAACCTTTAAAATGATACCAGTAAATTGTAAAGCAATATATTAAGTCTTTAAAAACTCTTCCACATTTTCTTCACATGAGACCAATTAGGAGACCAATTTATTCTTTAAATTTTACTTTAACTATTTGGTTAACAAATTTTTATTACTGTATTAAAAATTTTAGATATCCACAAGTAGGAGTCCATGTCGTTGGCCTACCTAAAACAGGTAAAATGTGTGTTTATTCTTCTTATATTTATAAATACAACCTAGCTAAATCGTTTTATGAAGACCCAAATCTATCTTTCTGCAAAAAAAGTAAATACCAGGCAGCTGGCACCGGTATATTGCCGGATCAGTCAGGGCGAGGAGCGTGCAGAAATTTCTTTAGGGGTTTTTGTGCACCCCAATGAATTTGATGTCAAGAGCAGAATGATCAAAAAGAAATGCGCCATGGCCGAAAGCTACAACAAGCGCATCATACAATCGCACGCTCGTATCTATGATATCATTACTTCTCTAACCAATCAGGGAATAAACAAACCGCATCTGGTAAGGGAGATCTTCAGGAATAAAAAACGTTTTGAAATTATAGACCTCAATAAAACACTTCCACCTTTTGTAAAATGGTGTGAAAATTATATTGAAACCAAATACACTGAAAAATTTAAGACCCGCCGTAACTACTATGATGCACTGGCGCAGGTGGCCAATGTAGAACTAATTCTGCAGACCACGCTTACGCGAATTGATAAAAAGACCGCCAAGTATATTTACGATTACCTTCAAAACAAAGGATTGATCTATTACCTGGCAAAGATTAAATTTCTAAGTCGTCAGTACCACGAGCATTTCGAAGAAGAAAATCCGATCAATAAATACAGAATAACGAGCAAGCTTAAATATGAAAAGGGAGCTTTAAGCCAAGAGGATTTAGGAAAGATCATTCAGTTCAAACCCAAGAATGTTTTATCTCAGGTGTATATTGATATTTTTCTTTTTCAATATTTCAGCGCTGGTTCCCGTGTGGGCGACGTGATTCGGATGCGTTGGGTAGATGTAGGTGCCGATACTTTGAAGCGGGTAGAGGAAAAAACAGGAAAAGAAAGAATGCTTCCTATCAATACAGCCATGCGGGCTATATTGGATAAGTACAAGGGAAACTCAGTAGAATTTGTCTTTGATCTAAAACAACCTTCGTTGGAGGTGTCGAACGAGGAATGGTGTAAGTATAAAGATAAGGTGCTTTCGAGTATAAATTCTGCCCTGAAAACGGTAAGAAAAAATTTAAATTTGTCAACATATATCTCTTCACACACCAGCAGACACACCTTCGCTACGCATACCTTTGAGACTACAAAAGATGTAAAGACTACAAGTTTGATGATGGGACATAGTAAGCTGGCTACAACAGAAATGTACCTGCACGCCAATGAGCAGTTGCCATTGGATATGTTTGCGGAAGTGTACAGGGAGAAAGAAGCGCTGTATGTGTCGGAGAATAAATAATTGTCTGAACTTTGGTTACGCTGATTGACTGATAAGCATGAAAAAGTAAAGCTAAAACAGTATTAACCGAAACCTGTAAGCTTAAATCAGTATAATACACAGTAAACAGATAAATAACACAAAGTGCTGCATGATTTAGTACTTTAAAAAGTTTTATTATAATTTTTTATTGGATATTTAATTTTAAGGCAAATTGTTTAGAAGAAAAGGTTGAACCCAATCTAAAATAAAATTACATTTGTTCCATAAATTTTAATTTTCAACTTTTAAGATTATAGCTATGTTACTCTCTAAAAGATTCCTAATAGGTTTAGGAATGTTGTTTTTATTAATTTCTCTCAAAGGTCATTCACAGGTCGGGATTAGTTTAGTTGCGAAGAAGTTTTACAATCCTGTAAGTTACGTAATACCAGATACTACGCTGCCAAT
>JANYCO010000673.1 GCA_025360235.1 Cytophagales bacterium | reverse complement strand
ATTCAATGGTGGTGGATTTGCCGACTGTGCTGTATTTGCCAAAGCGTACGCTTTTTCTACATAAGGTCCACCACCCATTTTGGAAAAACTATCATAATCCAAGGCCAACGCTATGTATGCGTAGAAGGACAACATAGAAGCAATATTAGAGAGATAAACATTCTCATTATAGTCCAATGGTTGTGATTGGGCATATTCAAAATCAAAATTTTTATCAATAAAGGTAAGTATTATCGATTCATAGGTAGCCCCATACACAGGTCTCACAAACTGAATCTGTGCTATACTAATATACCGACCAACGGTAGAAGATGCATCTAACGTGAGTAGAATATTGCATTTAATTCTTTCCTGAGGAGAAAACTGATCATTCGTCCACCTTCTATTATTTACAAAATTGGTAAGGTTACTTTTTATATCATTGGTAAGGTTTACCGGAATATTGGGTGTTTGTTGGCGGTCTATATTAATATTAAATTCTAACTCTTGCGCATTGGCTACAAAAGAAAAAACCAGAACAACGGTTAGTATAAAAAACTTTTTGATCATATCCATTTAACAGAGGTGGAAGTTTTAGAATAATCAAGAATTGCTTCCAAAATATCCAATGCTACTTCTTTCTTTGATTTTAACTCAAAATGACGAACATTATTATCTTTATCCAACAAGGTAATTTTATTAGTATCGTGCCCAAATCCAGCACCAGTATCATTAAGAGAGTTCATTACAATGAGATCTAGATTTTTAGATTTCAATTTCCCTTTAGCATTCTCAAGCTCCTGATCTGTTTCCAATGCAAAACCTACTGTAATTTGCCCGTCTCTTTTTATTTTACCAGTCTCCTTCGCTATATCAATCGTTTTGGTTAGTTCGATCGTAAACTCTTCTTCCTTTTTCTTTATTTTTTTATCTGACACAGACTTCGGTGCATAATCGGCTACGGCAGCTGAAAGTATAACGATGTCTGCATTGATAAAATTCTTTTCTACCACCTGAAACATTTCTTTTGCTGAAGTAACTTTAATTAAGGTTAGTCCTGACGGCTTTTCCAGAAATGAAGGACCACTTACTAAAATCACCTCCGCCCCCATTGAAACTGCCGCTTTAGCCAATTCATAGCCCATCTTTCCTGTGGAATGATTGCTTATATAACGCACGGGGTCTATCGCCTCCTGTGTAGGCCCGGCTGTAATCAAAATTTTCTTTCCTGAAAATTTTCCCTTAGCAGAAAAATAGTCTTTGATTGCCGTGACAATATGTTCAGGTTCTGCCATACGGCCTTTTCCTTCCAAACCGCTAGCAAGCTCTCCAAACTCTGCATCGACAATATGATTACCAAATGATATTAGCTTGTATAAATTTTGTTGGGTGGTAGGATGTTCAAACATATCCAAATCCATGGCGGGAGCCACAAATACCGGACATTTTGCAGACAAATAAACGGCACAAAGTAAATTATCACAAATTCCGTTAGCAAATTTACCAAGCGTATTCGCGCTCATTGGCGCCACAACCATTACATCAGCCCATAAGCCTAACTCAACATGATTATTCCATTCCCCTTGTTCGTTTTTTTCAAACTCGGTTAATATGGGATTTTTAGATAATGTGGAAAGCGTGAGGGGGGAAATAAAAGAAGAAGCAGAAGTAGTCATAACGACTTTTACCTCTGCCCCTTCTTTGATAAACTGACGGATTAGAAAAGCTGTTTTGTAAGCAGCGATACTACCGCATACTCCGAGTAATATTTTCTTATTGCGGAGCATTTTCTTTATGATTTATTAAATAGCGTCTGCTCTTCTGTACATTATTTTACCCTCAAGAAATTCTTCCAGTGCTAATGTAGGTGCCTTAGGCATGCGCTCGTAATGTTTAGAAATTTCTATTTGTTCTCTGTTTTCAAAAATCTCTTCAAGATTATCAACAGTAGAAGCAAAATCAGAAAGCTTAGAATTCAATTCTTCTTTCTGCTTGGTAGAAATCTGACGTGCTCTTTTTGAAATAACAACTAAAGATTCGTACAAATTTCCTGTAGGTTCTGCTATTTTATCTATGTCTCTTGTGACTAAGTTAGCCGAAATAGTGTTAACATTATTTTTCAAAATAGTAACTAGTTTAAATTTAACAACTTATTTTATGGAGTATCCGGACTTTTGAATGTAAGCTCTTTTAATTTCTGGCGACATTCTTCATACATTACTTTTGCCTCCTTCATGTATTTACTGTTTGGACACTTGTCCACAAAGTTATGATAAAATTCGATAGCTTCATAATACCTTTGTATTTCTATTTTTTTATCGTCAGTAGTATTTTTCGCCAGATGATACCGATGATCAAAACGCAGGTAGTACAATTCTTCAATCCGAAGTCTACAATCCTCGTATTTACTTTCAATTAATGTTAAATACTTACTGCTCGGATACTTATCTACAAAATTATGATAAAATTCAATAGCTTCATAATACCTTTCCAATTTTTTTGATTCGATGCTGTGTTTTGAAAGAAGATATTGAGAATCAAAACGTATATAAAGCATTTCTTCCGAAAATTCAGAATCCGGATAAGTTTCCAAAAAGGATTTTATAGCCACCACTGCAGACTTATAATTATGCGTTTTAGCATACAACTTAGCATTGTCGTAGTTTTTAAGCTTCATTTTGGCCGACAATTCATCTAAAAGCTTCGTGGCCTCTTCTAAATACCGACCATAAGGGTATTTATTTGCATATTCCTGAAGGTATTTTACAGCAGCCTCCGTATTAGTCTGATCCAAATTATATTGTGGAGAATCGTTGTATAAGGATTTTCCATGCATAAATACAGCTTCTTCTGTGTATTCACTTCTTGCATAAGTAATATAAAACTCCTTAAAATAATAAGCCCCCATTACATATTCTTTCTGTTTGTAATGCGTGTAGGCCAAATAAAAAGTAGCTTTTTCTGCTTCTGCCCGTCCACGAACTAAAGGCAAGATCTCATCCAATAACGTACCTGCCTTGTAAAATTCTTTATTTTCATAATAAGCGATGGCCCCCTTCAGCTTAGCATCAAGATCACCACTCTTTTGGAGTTTACTAAACTTACTACATGCAGTAAAGACTAGAATCCCTGCAACGAAAAAAAGAAATCGATTCATAAGGTGCAAAGATACACTTAAATTAAGTTAATTTTAAGCATTAATTAGTAATTTATTATGAGCAAAACGAAAGACAATAGCCATCACAGACTGAATCTCCGTAACCTGAAATTATCTGATTACACAGATATTAAACGTATAATGAACGAGGTTTATTCTAATGCTGGTGGGGCATGGACGAAAGAAGAGTTTAAATCTCAGTTAAAGAATTTTCCAGAAGGCCAAATATGTATTGAAGATAAAGGAAAACTTGTAGCCGCTGCTTTCACTGTTATTGTAAATTATTCCAAATACGGAGACAACCACACTTATAAAGAGATTACAGGCAATGGTATGCTCACCAACCACGATCCCGATGGTGAAACCTTATACGGAATAGACGTATTTGTTGACCCCCTACATCAGGGAATACGGTTGGGAAGAAGATTATACGATACCAGAAAAGAACTTTGTGAAAAGTTAAATCTCCGCGCCATCATTATGGGAGGAAGGATTCCAGGGTATAAAAAACACGCCAAAGAAATGTCACCCAGAGAATATATTGAACAGGTGAAAAGTAAAGAAATCTATGATCCGATACTTACTTTCCAGCTGAATAATGATTTTCACATTCGTAAAGTAATGACGAATTATCTTCCCGATGATAAAGAATCAAAGTCTTATGCTGTATTACTGGAATGGATAAATGTTTACTATGACGAATCAGAAAAACTTTTTGGAGACAAAAAAATTGTAGTCCGCGTAGGTGTGGTGCAATGGAAGATGAGAAGAATGTATTCGTTGGAAGACCTGAATCAACAACTGGAATTTTTTGTAGATACAGTTTCTGGTTACAAAGCCGACTTTGTACTTTTTCCTGAATTCTTCAACGCCCCTTTAATGGCCAATTATAACCGCGCCAGCGCCTCTGATGCGGTGAGGGCCTTAGCTGAATATACAGAACAGATCAAAGAAAAAATGCAGGAACTGGCCCTTTCTTACAATATAAATATCATAGGAGGTAGTATGCCTTTATATACGGATGAAGGCTTGTTTAATGTGTCTTATTTATGCAGAAGAGATGGTACCTGGGATATGCAGTATAAACTTCATGTCACTCCTGATGAAGCAACTCA
>JANYCO010000660.1 GCA_025360235.1 Cytophagales bacterium | reverse complement strand
TATGGTTGGTGGATATAGCGGAAGATGCGCCAGAAGCCGCGCCAGTGCTGGTGTTTAAGCCTGTTGTATTGCTAGTGCTACTGCTGCGGCTCGCTGCGGTACGGCTGTATGGACAAACCACCATTCCGTATGGCACTGTTTGAACCCAACCCTCACGACCTTGAACACCTATAAGGTCTCCACTGCCCTCTGCTGGTCCGCCTTTCTTTCCGCAACCAAACAGTACTAAGGCAGATAAAGACAACGCAATATAAGCCTTATTAAATACACACAATTTATTCATAACACCTAAATTTAATAATTTCTATTAATTTCCAACCTGTTTCTTAGAACGAAAACGAAGAATTAAAGTTATTATTGCTTAAATACAAATTAAACTTCGTTAAAGCCCAAAGCTAGGTTCAAATTTGGTAAATTAAAATCTAATTTCCAAATAAATTCATTAATTTTCGTCATGCCTATAACGAGGCGTCCTAACTTTCGGCTTTGGAGTATCTCCAGGCGAAGGTAACATATAGGATAACATAACCTCATGTGAGGTTCCTGCCTGAGCTTTTCTACCGCTCATTACAAAATCAAAAGCAAAACCTACCTTCAAAGCATTATTCTTTAACATATTCATCCCAGCATAAGCAATCAAATCATTGACTGACCAGGTATTCTTTCCTCCTGCAGCAATATCTTTTTTACCTGCTGACTGTCTGGCATTTAGTCCAATCCAGAATTTTGAATTATAATCAATAATTGGTCCAACCAAAACGGTCATTTTCTTCAAATCTGTCTGAATAATAGCAGTAGGAGTTACCTTAATAGTAGTACTTATTGGAAAAGTGTAACCTCCTGTTATGTTAAGGTGATTATTTAATACAGAGCTTATAGAAGAAAGATTGTAATTGAATTTTTGTTTTGAAAGGTGATCAAGACTAACCCCTGCATACCATTTATTTGATTTATACCATAAACCTGCAGCATAATCAAGTTTTAGTTGTTTAGCATTATTACTTACCAAACTTTCATATATGGGATCTTGTTTATCTACCACTTGATACCAATCCGATCTTAAACTTTGCGCGTATGTACCTCCTCTTGCTCCTATCCCTAATAAGCCATTCCCTATCTTAACATGATATGCTCCTGAAAGTTGGATTTCATAAGAAGTAATAGGCCCTCTACTATCATAAACGATTCCTAATCCAGCTCCTGTTTTCTTATTAAGAAAAGGGAGTCTTGAATTAATCGTTATTGCCTGAGAAGTGGGAGAAGTTCCTCCAATGGAAGGATTTATACCGTCCGTCTTCTGATAACCTAACCATTGTTTTCTGGTTATTACAGTAGCACGGGTTACCCCTTCAATCCCTGCACTTCCTGGATTATAGAAAAGGCTGTTAAACATATATTGGCTGAATTGAGCATCCTGCTGAGCAAACACATTGCCCAAACAAAGCACAAACGCCAAAAATACAAATACTATCTTGTACACATGTTTCATAAAAAACAAGCTATTAGTTGGTGGTCAAGATGCAAAACTAAACATTTTTTTGAATTGTACACTATTATTAGGTCAATTTAAAGTCTTTTTGATTATTTGATATTGTTTGCCTTTTTAATATACAATTCTATTGCTCCGGTCATAGAGGGAGCATTTGGGAGTGGGGCTTCAATATCCAATAATAATCCTGAATCTTTAACCGCTAATGCGGTAGTAGGTCCAAAAGCTGCAATTCTTGTTTTATTTTGCTTAAAATCAGGGAAGTTGGAGAACAAAGAGTGTATTCCTGAAGGGCTGAAAAATGCTATAATATCATATTTTACATCCGTAAGGTCAGACAAATCACTTGCTACCGTTTTGTAAATAATTGCTTCTGAAAACTGATATCCATTATCTTTTAAAAAGACAGGAATTTCATCCTTTCTAATATTTGAACAAGGAAACAGGTATTTCTCATCTTTATGCTTTTTAATAATCTCCTCAAGATCTTTTGCCGTCTTTTCGCCTACAAAAATCTTTCTCTTTCTTATTACTATATATTTCTGAAGATAATTGGCTGTTTGATCGGAAACACAAAAATATTTCATTTCGGCTGGGACTTCTATTTTTGCTTCAGAGCAGATTCTAAAAAAACCATCCACCGCATTTCTGCTTGTAAAAATCACAGCAGTATGTGCAAGAATTTCTATCTTTTGCTTTCTAAACTCCTTTATATCAACTGGTTGAACTTCTATAAAAGGTCTGAAGTCTATTTTCAAATTGTACTTACTGGCAAGTGTTTGATAAGGTGATTTCTCGTCAGTAGGTTTAGGTTGTGTAACTAGTATACTTGAAACTTTAGTATGTCTGTCTTTGACCTCTTTTTCTTTAATTTTTACCTGCGCCATTTAACAAAATTAGAATTACTGTTTTATTAAAACCGATATTAAAACAGTAGAATTTTTACTGTAATAATCAACGGTAGTATTTCCGCGGCACAAATGTAAGAAAATAAATACAAATTTCTACGTGTTATTAATCTAAAAAACAAGAATATAACTTTTACAACGCAAAATATAAGGACTATGATCAAAGAATAATACAATATTACAGGTTTTATATTTATTTTGTAAAAACCTGAAGCTTCCACACCAAATAATAGAATGGTAGCAATAAGGCATACTATTTCCAATAACCGAATGTATTCGGAGAACTGATAAGATACAACCTTTGAATAGTTAAAAAGCCAAGCCATAGCAGTCAAATAGAAATATTTGCCCAAGAAAAAAATCATATAGAATAGTATGATTAACAATGTACCATTCAGGAAGGAAAGTGAGGAATTGAAAATTAATTCGTTCATTTTAAGCAGATGCAAAAACAATGAAAGTGACAATCCATTTATAAAAGCCATCCACAGAGATGGAATACTAAAAACTCCAGGCAGCAAATGATCAGAATTCTCCTGGACCCTGATAGAAAAGTACCTGAGAAATTCTTTTGGGTAGAGTTGTTTAAAAAGTATGAATAATGCTGCTATGACCAGAAATAGAATAAAATGACCCTGAAAATTTTCTCTTAAATCCCTGGAAAGAGTGAGGTTCTTATTTTCCTCCTTTAACTGGGATTGCTCAACAATTTTATTTGTAATTGCAGCAGAATAAAAAGGCAACTCTCCCTCCGGTTGATAAAAAGTAAGGATCACATCTCCCTTCTCATCAGGTTCTATTGAACTAAGCGCAATTCGAACCTCTTCTTCTTCTTGAGTTATTTTTTTAAATACTAATTTATTATTTACAAATAATGCAAGTCCTTTTGTGGCCTTGAAACTCAAATTATAGTGCCTGTATTTCTCTATTGAAATACTTTGATGAATACTTTTTGAATTTCTGAGTTCTTGATTTTTAACCGGCAAATACGCTTCATAATACTTGTCGTACCTCAACCAATTCTGAGAGAAGTTGCAGATAATTTCCTCAGCCAATAATTTTTCAGCTCTTGAATTAACTATAATTCCAAAAGAAAAGAGAAGTAAGAAAATTTGTCTATGCATTAACTTTGGCATTGCCAGCAGCGTTTGCTTTTTTTATTCCCGTACAAATTTCGATAATAATACTCAAAAGTAGAGCAAAGGAAAACAATAATACAATTTGTAAAGAAAGAGACAGAAAGTTAAAATAGGTTACCAATCCTATTGCCATAACATTTATCAAAACTAAAATAAACACAGTAGAGAGCTGAGAAAAGCCTAAGTCAATCAGTTTATGATGAATGTGATTTTTATCAGGTGTAAAAGGTGACTTTCCAGCCAGTATTCTTAACATAAATACACGGGCGGTATCCAATATAGGTATAAACAATATAGCAATTGACACCGATGGTGCATTGCTTACTATTTTCATTTCAACAAATTTTATAGCCAATACGGAAATAATAAAACCACAGACCAGCGAACCAGTGTCGCCCATGAAAATTTTAGCCTTATAAATATTATACCTCAGGAACCCTATGATACTACCAAGCAGAGAAAATGCTACGGACGAATAGACATAATAAGTGCTGTCTTCAGACATTGAAAAATATATTCCAAAAGAAATACAACATACAGATACTATTGACCCTGCCAAACCATCCAATCCATCTATTAAGTTAAGTGCATTTGTAAGTCCGATTATTACGATGAAGGTGAATAAATAACTTATTCCCGGTTCAAGCTCTCCCACTCCAAGAATTCCCTGAAAACTTGTAATTCTAATATCTGGCAGAAACATTATTATACCAGCCGCAAGAATCTGAACGAAGAATTTTTTGAAAGCAGATACTGAAACGATATCGTCTTTTAATCCTATAAAAAAAATAATTACGCTTCCTGCTAATACATGCTGAATACCATAGTCTACTTTCCCAAAAATAGTTAAAGCCGAAATAAATCCAGCGAAAATCGCCAAACCTCCCAGTCTTGGAGTAAGAAACTCATGAATAGTACGATCGTTTGGTTCATCGAGTAACATTTTCTTATGAGCAACTTGTACAATAGAAGGTATAGCAAATACTGCAATCAGAAAAGCCCATAACATGGGGAGAATATTTCGAATAATGCCTTCTAACATAGTGTGGTTTCTTTTTCCCGATACGTTAACTGGACAACTTATGTTTCTTTATTGCTTCCTTGTCGTAATTTACAAA
>JANYCO010000658.1 GCA_025360235.1 Cytophagales bacterium | reverse complement strand
CAGAACTAAAAAAGATATCCATAGAAGAAGTAAAGAAAATAACAACAGGAAATGCGCTAAAATTATTCAAACTTTAACAACTCTTAATCGCACTTGTTAACATAATTCGGGAAAATATTTTTGAGAGCTTTGGCCACATTTTTAGCGATGATTATTCTACCTCTCTGTTTATAATGTTCAGTTGTCCAGTCCTGATCGATATAGTCTTCGCCTTTTACAGCCTCTAGATTATCTACTACAGTAATTCCTTTGCTGGAATAATAACGCACCAGAATAGCTCTATTTTCTTTCATCATACCTGAAAGCCCCTTCCCTACCAAACTATCAGCGTACTCCACATTTTCCGGCAATAAATTAAAAATTAAATTTATTTTTTTCTCTTTGCAGAGCTTTACAATTTTATCAAAATCTTTAATCCGAGGATTCGTTAAGGTATCAATATTAAATGCAAACGCCTTTATATTATGACATGCCAGGTCTATCTTAGGCATATCACGAACTCCTTTTGAATCTCTATAACAATTCTTATAAATATAAGCATCCCACCCGCCAGCAGTATTGGCTGGCAAAGGATAGGTACTTTTTAATTTTTTAGCTCTTATATCATTCTTAAAATCTTCTTGTCGTTCCCATTCTTCTTTATAATCGTATGCTTTAAAAACGAGACGCATTTTTTTAAATAAAGGAGGACAATCTGTATAGGCAATTTGTAACTCCTGATTCACATTCTCACCAATAGCGTTAATCCAATTACTTCCAAACGAACGTAAATTCATCGTTACAATAACCGTCTTTACTCTTGCAGTCTCTTTTATAGTTGAAATAAGGGCTCTGTATACTCCTGCATGCATTCCCCCTTTCTCTATTTTTGTTATTTTTATCTCAGGATAACAATCATTAATAAATTCTGAAATGGTTTTTTCGGAAGTATCTGTTTTATGATAAGAGAAATTAGAGGATTCTGCAAAATAGAATACATCACTACTGTCCATATTTTCTATTAAAGGATCAAGCATTTTTTGTCCATCCACTTTTTCAAGATCATGTCTCCAACCTCGATTAGAATAGAGTGTATTGGAAAGGTAAAATACAATTACAGTAACCAGTATGCCTAACAGAGATTTATAAAGAAGTTTCATATTCAAATCTGTTAAAATTTAAAATAGATAAATGGTTTCGTATTAATATCACTCCAAAGAAATATAAGAAACAATAGCACTACATAAAACCCCCAACGAATCATTCCGGTTTTATCTCCCAGAAACTTGTCAACCCTGCTCTTTCTAAATAAAATTTCAAAAAATAAAAACACAACTATAATAACCTGCATTTCCCAATAGATATAAATGGATTCCGTTCCGGTAACATTACTAAATAGCCTTGTAAACACTTGTTTCGTTACCTTACTATCAGGAGCTCTAAAGAAAACCCAAACCAATGAAACAATAATAAAATTCAATACAATCATTGGAAATAAAATAATACCTCTGGTAATTTTAATCTTATCTAATGGTTTTTCAATTAAATATAAAATACCATGCGCAAGTCCCCACCAAACAAAATTCCAGCTGGCACCATGCCACAAACCGCTCAATCCAAACACCAATAAAATATTTAGTACCCATCTTGCTGTTTTTACTTTATTCCCACCTAACGGAAAATAGACATATTCTCTAAACCAAGTAGTAAGTGATATATGCCAACGTTTCCAAAATTCAATAATCGTAGGTGCAAAATATGGGTTCTTGAAATTATCCATAAGATTTATTCCCATACACCTCGCTATGCCAACAGCCATGGTAGAATACCCAAAAAAATCCGCATAGATCTGAACTGAAAATACCATCACCCCTATCCATATATCGAACGTAGAATATCCTTCCGGATTCAGAAATATTCTATCGGGTACCCATGAAATACTATCTGCCACTACAATTTTCACAAACAACCCATAAAGTATTAATCTAAAACCATTACTAAAATTTTCATATTTATATAATACTTTGTCCCTGAGTTGCGCTCCCAGAGACGCATACTTTTCGATTGGACCAGCAATCATTTGAGGAAAGAACAATACATAACCCGCAAAATAACCTAAATGTTGCTCTGCTTTTTGTTTTCCTCTAGCTACTTCAATTGTATACGCCATCGACTGGAAGGTATGAAACGAAAGGCCTACCGGTAAAACTAATTCCAGAAGTCTGAATGTTTTTTTCTGGCCAAACTCAGACATTATTAGTGACACATTTTCAAAAATAAAATCATAATATTTGAAATAAGCTAAAATACCAATATTGGAAATAAGACTTACCGCCAGTACTATTTTTTTTATTTTCGGCTTATCGTATTTTTCAATAAATAATGCAGCTGTATAATCAATGATAATAATCGCAAATAATATATAGATATAAGACGGTTTGTATGCCATGTAAAAGACACAACTTGAAAGTAATATAAGAATCCATCTGTACTTATATGGAATCGCATAGTACAAGACTAGTACTGCCAGAAAAAAAACAAGAAATTCAAACGAGTTAAAAAGCACTATCAGAAGGTATAATTAAATTACCTTCTCAAATATAATCTTTTGATTTGTTTTTTAGCATATTTCTACTAACTTTATAGAGTATATATAATTTAATTCTATATGTTTGAGTTTCTTCAAAAACCATGGCCCTGGTATGTAAGTGGCCCTCTTATTGGCCTTATGGTACCAATGCTTCTTTTATTTGGAAATAAACCCTTCGGACTCTCCTCCTCGCTCAAACATATTTGCGCGATGTGTTCACCTATTAAAGTTGAGTTCTTTGATTATGACTGGAAAAAAGAAAGCTGGAACTTAGTGCTGGTTTTTGGAATTTTACTTGGAGGTTGGATCGCGGCACATTATTTAATCCCTACTGTTGAAATTTCGAAAGCCACTCAATTAGACATGAAAGTAATTGGCATTTATAACACTTCCACTTTAAATCCAACCGACTTATTCAATTGGTCATCACTCTTTACGCTTAAAGGATTTCTCCTTATAGTAGTTGGTGGTTTTATGGTGGGCTTTGGCTCACGCTATGGTGATGGATGTACTTCAGGACATGCTATTATGGGACTTTCTATCATGAACTGGCCTTCGCTCATTGCAGTGATAGGTTTCTTTATTGGCGGACTTATTACCACTCATTTATTATTTCCACTTATCTTCTAATTATATTTCTATGCGTTATATAAAATTTCTTTTAATCGGAATATTCTTCGGAATTGTACTCACCAAAGCAGAAGTTATTTCCTGGTTTAGGATTCAGGAAATGTTTCGATTTCAGTCGTTTCATATGTATGGTATTATCGGTTCTGCAGTTGCCGTTGGAATGATCTCGGTTATCATTATCAAAAAATTTAACATTAAAACCATCAGTGGCGAGGCTGTCATCATCGAACCTAAGAAATACCACAAAGGTTATTTTTTAGGTGGCACTATCTTCGGCCTTGGTTGGGCACTTACAGGTGCTTGTCCCGGACCTCTCTTTGCATTGATAGGAAATGGATTTATGGTGATGGTGGTGGCGCTTTTCGCTGCTATTTTAGGAACGTTTACTTATGGGTTGGTAAGGAACAAATTACCGCACTAAAATTAATTACGAATTACGATTCCAGAAAAATTTAGCCGTCAGACGGCTACCTCACGTTACTAATTATGCTCTATTTTTTCTCTATGGCTTTTCTGTCAAAATCATAAAGGTTATTTTCATTTCCAACAAAAATTGATATTCTCGTAATTTTTAATTCGTAATGTACACTGGTGTTAACAACGTTTAAAATACTCCATAATATACTGGTTTTTATATAATTACACTACCCTTTGCAGTACCTTTGTCTTCCGATGGAAGTATATTTTTTACT
>JANYCO010000651.1 GCA_025360235.1 Cytophagales bacterium | reverse complement strand
GATGGTTTAGGGTTTCAGTTTCTATGGTCTGAGCATCCTGAAATGATACGATTAATAGGAATTCATTTGGCTCCTTCCTTATTAATGATAACTTTCATTTTGTATTCTATTTACTTCCTTGAACTAAATGCCAATTTCCCCAAATTAAGAAACCTTTTATTACGCGCTGTTGGACTTTATTTTGTCTATTACTTGTTTATACTTTTCTTCGCACCCGAATACATTCATTTAAAGATCGTATATATTATTCCTTTTATTCTTTCCTATGGTGTGGCTATCCATACTTTTATCAAAGGGTATAAACCTGCGCGTTTTTTCATTGTGGGTTACACGTTCGTTCTTATCAGTATTATCATTATTCAACTTCGTGCCATGCAACTGGTACCTGGAAATTTATTTACCGTTTATAGCCTAAACTACGGGCTCGTATTTGAAATCGTAATATTATCGTTTGCCCTTGCCGACCGAATTCGTATCATCAAAAAATCAAATGAAGATGCGCAAAAAGAAATCATCGAACGACTGGAAGAAAATAAAACGTTACAGGAAAAAGTAAACCGGGAGCTTGAACAAAAAGTTACCGAACGTACCCAAGAACTTAAATCTAAAAACGGAGAACTGGAAAGTGCGAACAATAAGCTAAAAACCCTTAACGAAAAAGTAAATGAAATGAATGCCAAACTGGATTACGACAACTGGCATTTGAAAAAAGATTTAAAAGAAGATTTAAAAGCAAGGATTATTGACTCCGAGGTTCCCTACGAACAGTTCAATAATGTCTTTCCTGACGAAGCCACTTGCTTCCGGTACCTGGAAGATTTAAAATGGGGTAAAAGTTATAAATGCAGAAAATGTGGAAATCCAAAATTCACAAAAGGCTCTAAACCATTTACAAGAAAATGTACGAAATGTGGAAATGCCGAATCTGTAACAGCTTATACCCTTTTCCACGGAGTTCGTTTCCCAATCAACAAAGCTTTCTACATGACTTATATTGTGCACCGCAGAGGCAACAAAATAACATTAGACGAGCTCTCTGAGCTTCTTGACCTAAGAAGAAATACATGCTGGAGCTTCAAGAAGAAAGTAATGGAGAATATAGAAAGCTATACCAAAAAATCTAAAGACGGCCATTTAGATACATGGGAAGAAATTATTCTTTAGTGAAGAATAATTTCTATATTCACGCTACCCAACTTGTGGTTTTCTGTCTTCACAAACCACAAGTTCATTTCTAGTATTGTGATAAAAAAGAAAATATACCTCTCTCCTCCTCATCTTGGCTTAAAGGAAATAAGCTATGTCAACGACGCTTTTGAAAAAAACTGGATCACCACATCAGGTGAAAATCTCGATACATTTGAGAAAAATCTATGTCAACTATCAGGTGCTTCTCATTGCTTAGCTGTTAATTCTGGAACTGCTGCTATTCATTTGGCGCTTATACTACTTGGAGTGCAAAAGGACGACGAAGTTCTTTGTTCTTCTTTTACATTTATAGCTTCCGCAAATCCTATTGTTTATTTGGGGGCTACTCCCATCTTTATAGATAGCGAAGTGGATACGTGGAATATGTCACCTCTTCTGCTTGAAACCGCTATCAAAGATAGAATCAAAAAGGGTAAAAAGCCAAAAGCCATAATCCTTGTACACCTTTTCGGACAACCTGCAAAACTTGGTGAAATACTTAAATTAGCAACAGAATATGATATTCCTATAATTGAAGATGCTGCCGAATCATTGGGTAGCACCTATGAAGGAAAAATGACCGGAAGTTTTGGAACCTTAGGAATATACTCCTTCAATGGAAATAAAATAATCACCACTTCCGGAGGGGGCGCTCTGTTAGCTCATGATAAAAAACTTATTGAAAAAGCAAAATTCCTTTCCACTCAATCCCGTGATATCGCTCCATACTATCAACATTCTGAGATTGGGTACAACTACCGAATGAGTAATATTCTTGCTGGAATTGGAATAGGGCAATTAGAAGTTTTATCCGAAAGAGTAAAAAAGAAGAGAGCGATTTTTGATTTCTATAAAAATAATCTTCAACCGACTGGCAAATTTATTTTTCTTGAAGAATTGAAAGATACATATAGCAATAAGTGGCTCACTGTTATCCTTTGCAATTCTGAAGAGCCAGACCACTTGAGATTAAAATTAGAAGCTGACAATATTGAATCCCGGCCATTATGGAAACCACTACACTTGCAGCCTATATTCAAAGACTCCCCATCCTACAAAGATGGAACCGCTGAGAAATTATTTCAAAAAGGTTTATGCCTACCATCAGGAACAGCAATGAATGAAGAAGATCTGGAAAGAGTAATCAAAATTTTATTATAAAAAAAATCCCGCCAAATTGACGGGATTTTTTTTATAAATATAATTACTGTAGATATTCTAGAAGGATACTTGGTATTGTAATATAACAGCACCTCTTCTTCCTTTTTGTGCTATAGGATCAGTTTTAGCTTGTTGGAAAAAGAACGGTCTATTGTTATAATTCAAAGTAAATTTCGAATTGTGTCCTTTTAGCAACCAGTTAATTCCTGCATCATAAGTAACCATCAAATCCTGAAAATTATTATACTTGGAACATTGTGACATTACGTATGGCATAAGAGTACCATAACTTCCCAATAAATTATTTTTAAATCTATAACCAGCCTGAGCATAGAATGTATTTCCTGTTCCATTGATTGGGAAAGAGCTACCACCGCCGCTGTTATAATTTCCGCCTATAGTACTTTTACTATCTCCCGGATTCATTGGAGCGAAAGTTCTTATATAGTTTGGACCATAATTACTATACAACCAGGAAGCATACAAACTGATAGCAGTTCCTTTTTCTTTATTAATAGGAGCATCATAGAATACATCTAAACCTGCTGTAACGTAATTGGTAGTAACTGTATCAATTTTCTTTGTAACCGTGTTTGAATCTCTGTGCCACATAGCTCTGTTTTGATACTGCACACCACCACCGATGTTAAACACCTTTTTTGTCCCATGATATGTACCCACTTGATAAGGAACCAGATTCGCTTCCTGATCAAAGAATTGATATGAAAAATATCCATTGAACTGAGGGTTTGGATCTCTTGTAGAAAAAGTGGAAACTCCTTTAGTAGCAGCCAGTAAAGGCACTACGGCTGCACCTCCGGGTATAGCCGGATTAGCAGAGTTTACAATAAAAGGTTTGGCTACACTTACTCTGTAA